>CAZQSI010000018.1:7975-48773 GCA_964596155.1 uncultured Chitinophagaceae bacterium | reverse complement strand
CCTTCGATCAGACCGATGTACTGGCAAACAAACTGGGAACATTCGGAGCGGCAGATATCGCCGCAGCAGTGACAATTGCCAATCCGTTCGAAGAGCATTTGTATTACGGAATCACGGCAAAGTTCATCCACTCATCAATCGCGGATGCAAATTCATCCGCAATCGCAGCGGATCTCGGCATTTTGTATCTCATCCCCGGGGATGATCCGATATCACTCGGCGCAGTCATCTCGCATCTCGGAACGCAGATTGATTCATACGGTTCGACGGCGGAATCGCTGCCGCTCAATATCAGCATCGGCGGCACAATCAAACCGCAGCATCTTCCTCTTCAGTTAAACGTGAACTTTCACAAGCTGCAGGAAGAGCGAAATTCTTTCATTGACAAATTTTCTTCCTTCACCGTCGGCGGTGAATTCACGCTCGGCAAAGCACTCCGGTTCCGATTCGGCTACAATAATGAACGGAGAAAGGAATTGAAGATCGGTACGTCGGCAGGTATGACCGGATTTTCGTTCGGCGGTGGACTGGTGATGAAAACATTCAGACTTGATTACAGTCTCAACTCATACGGCGAAATTGGAAGTATCAGCAGAATTACTCTCGGCATGGATGTCTAGACATGATCCGCCGGCGTCAGCGCGGTTTCTCAATGGGCGATCATTGATTTCAGCATCCATCCGCTGAAATAGTACAGCATCATTCCCACAAATACAACCAGCGACAACACCCTGTTATCCGACCGATTGATTTCGGGAATCAGGTCGCTTGCACTGACATACAGTGCCGCCCCTGCCGAAAATGCAAATGCATATCCCGTAATCATCGGATCAACATTCTTAAGGAAAAAGATCATAAAGATGCCGATCATTGTCCCTGCGGCTATTCCGGCAGTCGCTTTCAATGCGGTTGCTCGCGTTTGCTGCGACGCAAGCATGATGGATGCGACCGTCAGTCCTTCCGGAAATTTATGGAGCAGAATCGCGAAAAAGATCATCAGTCCCAGCGTGTAATCATAGTACATTCCCGCCGAAATCGCCAATCCGTCGAAAAATGCATGGATGAACAGACCCCAGAACGCCGAATAACTTGCCACTTTTGATACCATGACGTGAGAATGCGTCTCTTCTCCGAAATGAAGGTGCTTCACGATCGTGTGCTCAACAAAATGGATCATACTGAACCCGATCAGAATCCACAGCGGCGCTGAGACGCCGATATTCTCGATACTTTCGGGCAGCAGATCGATCATCACCAGCGCAAGCATAAAGCCGGCGCCCAACGCGATAAGATTTTCCTGAATTTTTTTGGATAATTCCCGCTTCCAGGCGACAAAAACACCTCCGAGAATTTCTGCGCCGCCCGCAACAAGTCCGGCGGCAATTATATGCAAGGTGACATCATTCATTGGATATACGGGGACTGGAGATATTGCTTTGCCATGTCGTGCGAGTTTTCAAATGGTTTGAGCCGCTGAACTTTCTGATACTGCATTATAGCATAATTTCTCTTCTGTTGCACATCGTAGATCATGCCGATTTTTAAATTCGTCATTGTCATATACGATGAAGGTTCATCCGTATCGATTTCCCGGCAGAGTGCATCGCATTGAAATAAATATTTCAACGCGGCGTCGTAATTATGAACATTCATCGCAACAGAACCGAGATAATACAATGCTTCCCGCTTTGCCGCTCGCAAATATCCTGTCTGGTTTTTTTCGCACCGCCTGAGAATTTCCTCGAACGCCAGCTGGGACTCCCCGTATTTGGAGAGAGAATATGCGCTTCTCCCCACATACCGATGAAAAATAACGTTCCGGGGAAAAGCCTTCAGCATCGACGTGGAAAGTTCATATGCGGTTGAATATTGGCGTTCATAATTGTAATAGAGCTGGAGCAGGAAGTACTTTGCCTCCATAGCGGCAAATTTTGCCCGCTGGGACGCTTCCGTCAATTGCTGAATCCCTTTTTGCTTGTCGCCGGACGGAAATAACACCATCAGCGGCTTTACGATGGGATACCGCTCCGGAATAGTTGCGGCATAGTAGTTGTAAATCCCGATGCCGAGAAGAATATCGTCGTTGTCAGGGGCAAGTTTGTACGCTTTCTGTACAATCGGAAGAGCAAGCCGTCCGTCGTTAGCCGCTTTGATCCAGCTGCTGCGGTTGGCACGCAGTCTCCCCTGAAATCCGAGTGCCCCGCCTTTAAAAAACAAGGCGCCGACATTTTTTTCGTCAATCTCCAGCAGACTGTCGCATAACGTAATCACTCTGTCCATTTTTTTTATGAACATGTCATCCATCGATTCATCGTCGATGGCAATTAAGATTTTCCACCAATCGATCATTGCAAGAAAAAATATTCCGGCAGGGTGTGACGGATAATTCGCAGAGAGGACCGAAAATTCTGCTTCCGCCTTTTCGAATTCGAGGTTATACACCGCATTGATGCCGCGTTTTGCCCGTTCGTCGAATTCAGGCGTCATAATCCATTGCGCCGGCGCGATTGATGAAACAGCTGCAATCAGAAGAATTGACCGTAGAAGGAATTTCACTGTTCGGATTGTACCGTTTGATGTAATTGGGAATGTATGGATTCGGTTCGTTGTTCCGCCCACCGGGAGTATGACCAGGCATCCTCCGATGGTCTGATCCGCTTCCATTGGTACAGCAGCAAGGTTCCTGCCGCAAGCATCACCGTTGCCAGTGCGCCCCCTTCCGGACCGAATGTCCCGCCCGTGAGCCATACGGGACCTGAAACGACCGCCGTACCGATTTGCTGCTCAGCGGAGGTGGTGCCGCTGACCGGTAACGAGAAGACAAATCCCTGAACAAAATTCCATGAAAAGTGAAGACCGATCGGCAGCCATAACGATTGAGTCTTGAAATACGCAATGGAGAGCCACACACCCGCTAATCCGATATTGATCAGCCCAAAAACGGAAACATTCGGATTGTATGCGTGCATGAGTGCAAAGACCAATGCCATGATCGCTGTGGCGGTTACTTTGCTGGTCCCTTCCACAAACGTTTGAAAAAAGTATCCCCTAAACACAAACTCTTCGCCATACCCGACCGCGGCATAAAGAATCGCTGCATTGAAGAAGATCAGAATGCCTTGTTCCACCGACAGATCACGAAACTCAATTGTGACCATGCCTGATGCATACTCGATCACGAAGATGACCGACATCATCCCTGTTCCAATCAGTACGCCGCTGATTAAATCTCTACCGCCTTTGGCATTGAACGTCAATCCGACAGAAATGAACGGACGCTTATCGATAAACTTCAGCATCAGCCATGTGGCAGCTGTTATCGCCATATAAAATAAAATCGTTCCGATCAGCTGCAGCGGAAGTCCCGGCAATTCTTTTAAGAACGACATAACCGGAATTGTAAGCATCAGATTGCATCCTGTTGCAATGAGCAGGAAGATGATCATACGCCAGCCGGACCGCGGATAGGCAATCGACTCATTGATGAATATTTTTCTCAAATGCTGATGCATACTTCTTTACCTTGACTGCTGTAATGATATCTGCTTCCCGCCGGGCGCCGATTATATTCTTTCCAGCAAATAATCTCTCACTGATTCAATGGAAATTCTCTCCTGCTTCATGGAATCCCGTTCTCGCACCGTCACCGTCCGGTCCTGAAGCGTTTGAGAATCAACCGTGAAGCAATACGGCGTTCCGATTTCATCCTGCCGGCGGTACCTGCGGCCGATGGCTCCGCTGTCGTCATAGAAAACTCTGAAATATTTCTGCAGCTCTTTTGTCAGCTTCTGGGCAATATCGTCCATTCCGTCCCGGTTCACCAGCGGAAGAATCGCCGCCTTCATCGGTGCGAGTTTCGGATGCAGATGAAGCACGGTTCTGAGCTCTCCTTCAACCATTTCTTCGTCATAGGCGGCACAGAGGAACGCCATGAAGGAGCGGCTTGCACCGACCGACGTTTCGATGACGAACGGCACAAACTTTTCCTTCGATTGTTCATCAAAATATTTCAGGGATTTTCCCGAAAACTGTTCATGCTGCGACAAATCAAAGTTCGTCCTGCTGTGAATTCCTTCGATTTCACCCCATCCGAACGGAAATTTAAACTCGACATCGAATGCCGCTTTGGCATAATGTGCAAGCTTTTCGTGCCGATGCCACTGCAGCTGCTCCGGTTTCATGCCGAGATCAATGAACCACTTCATCCTCTCTTCGCGCCAGTATTCAAAATATCGGTCTTCCTCGCCGGGCTTGACAAAATACTGCATCTCCATCTGCTCAAACTCTCTCGTACGGAAGAGAAAGTTCTTTGTATTGATCTCATTCCGGAACGCTTTTCCGATCTGCGCAATGCCGAAAGGAAGTTTCTGGCGGGAGGCACTCTGCACATTCAAAAAATTGACAAAAATTCCCTGCGCTGTTTCGGGACGGAGAAATACGACATTGTTGCTGTCCTCAACGGGACCGACAAACGTTTTAAACATCAGATTAAACTGCCGTGCTTCGGTGAAGACTCCTTTCGTTCCGCAGTTCGGGCAGGGCAGGAATTGAAGAGCGCGGGCAGCGGCGGCATCATCGGAGAGCCGGTCGGAAAATGCTTCGGAAATTTTTGCATCTTGTTGCTGACCCTCAAACTCCCCGGGAAACATTTCCCGCAGCAGATCCTTCTTCTTTTTGACGGAGACTTCATCCATCAGCACGTCCACGCGGTATCTCGATTTGCACTGTTTGCAGTCAACCATCGGATCGGTGAAGTTGGCAACATGCCCCGACGCTTCCCATACTTTGGGATGCATGAGGATGGACGCATCAACGCCCTCAATATCATCTCTGAATGTCATGGAGCGCCACCAGGCCTGCTTAAGATTGTTCAACAGCTCCACACCGAGCGGACCGTAATCCCAGCATCCGTTTAATCCGCCGTAAATTTCGCTGGATTGAAAGACGAATCCCCGCCGTTTTGCCAGGGAGACAATTTTTTCCATTACCGAGTTTGTTTCTTTTGCTGCGATGGTGAAACTCCTTTCTTTGCCGCCGTGACGGGTTCAGGAATGAACATGAAACTTTTCAGAATATTCCCGTCATGCTTGATGTGGACGAGGGTTGTTTTCTCTTTGTTGTTTTCCGACGATACAACTTCGGCGTGATACTCCTCCAAAAGAATGTTCATCGTTTTAATAAACATGATCGGATCGAAAGTGGACGGAAAGAGCACCCGGATGTCGTTTCGATTTTTCAGGTGACGGATGTTCTTTTTATCAATACCGAGCGTCGACAACGCCGAATCTGCGATGGAGATAACTTCGTCGCCGCTGATATCTTTTTTTACAACCGGAATGAATGAAAATGAACCGGCGGATACGGTTGAGGACTCCCGGACCGCCGTGAGGACGATTGCAAGAAGAACAAGCGCGGCAATGAGGATGATTCGTTTATCAATCATATGCGCACTTCGCTCCGCTCCCGCCGGGTATACACCGATATTTTTCCGTTGCCATAGCGTTCCACCAGCGCTTTCGCGGTATCAAAATCTTTCCCCACATCGGCCGGAGCATGAGCATCCGAACCGAGGGTCAGCGGAATGTTGTATTCGGAAATAATCCGGAGAATTTGTTCTGATGGATACACTTCCTTCACCGGTTTTCGCAAACCCGACGTGTTGATCTCCACCGACATTCCGGACTGTTGTATCACGGAAAATGTTTCACGGAGAATTTCTTCCATGTTTTTTGTCGGACGGTGTCCGAATTTTTTTACCAGATCGCAATGCCCCACAATATCGAACAATCCGCATTGCGCCGAGCGCTTGATATGATCGTAGTATTCTGTGTAAATGGCATCCACATCACGAAGGTCGTACTTCGTCACAAACTGCGGATTATCAAATCCCCATTCTCCCAAATAATGAACTGATCCGATAACATAATCAAATTCGCTTTTTGCATTAAACGATTGAACCCACGTTTCGGTGCCGGGGAAGAAATCCCCTTCTAGTCCGAATTTTACGGTAATCGTCTCTTTATATTTTTCCCTCAGTGCCAACACTTCCGGTTTGTACTTGTTCCAATACTGCTCTTCGGTCATTCTGACGGCAAGATCCCACTCGTCGGGCATCGGGGTATGATCCGAAATTCCAATCTCATCCAGTCCGAGGGAGACAGCATGAAGGATATACTCCTCAATCGTCCCGACGGCATGTTTGCATAATTCGTTATGTGTGTGATAATCAACGAGCATACGGCTGTTTATTTGCCAAACGCTCCGTCTCTCTGCGCAGCGCGTCATACAACGGCGTGAGATGACGAAGTCGCTTCGAAGAAGCTAACGTTATCTGATGTTTTTTGACAGTCTTGTAGTCCCCGCGGGCAATGGGCCCGGTCAATGCCGCTGCGGGGGATTCTGAAAGAACATTCGTTGTTGTCTGCGTAATTAACGGACCGAACATCTTCCAAATCTTTGTGCGGGGAATACCGCTCAAAAGCGCAAGCTGTTCCACAACAGAAAAAATAGTGACCTGATAGTTGGAAGCAAACACTGCCGCAATGTGGTACGTCGTTTTATCCTTTTTCCTAATCGGAAAATATCCGGCACGAATGCTTCGTGCGATCGATTTTGATACCGCAACAGCCCTGGCATCCCCCTCTCCCGTAAACCAAATTCCTTCTGTTGCTGTGACGGTACGCCGGGAGGAAAATGATTGCAGCGGATGAATCGAACCGATGGAAGCTCCCAGTTTCTTTAAAGGTGACAGCACATCGCTGGTTAGAGTACCGGACGTGTGAAGTATTGTCCTTCCTTTCAGTTGATCTGTCCGCGTATTCTCCTTGATCGACCGCACGACTTCGCTGATGCGGTCATCCGGTACAGCGATGAGAATCACTGAAGACGTTTGAACGGCATCCCGGACGGTGCGGAATCGTTTGCTTCCAACGCGCCGTGCAAGAACCGCTGCCGTGCGTCCGTTTTCCGAATATATTCCGGACACCGGCATCCTGTTATAAAATAAAGCAAGGGCTATTGAACGTCCAACAGCCCCTGCGCCGATAATGGATATGGTTTTCAACAATATTATTTCATCAACAAGAATTTCTTGGTTTGCGAAAATGCACCGGACTGCAGCGTATACATATACACACCGCTCGCTAACGTGCCGGCATTAAATGTCACGAGATGCGTTCCGGCTTCATGATGTCCGCTCAGAATGGTTCCGACCTTGTTGCCGAGCACATCGAACACCGTCAGCGTCGTCATACCGGCCTGCGGCAATGAAAATTTAATCGTCGTTGAAGGATTGAACGGGTTTGGATAATTCTGATGCAATGCAAATTGTTCCGGCACCGGAGCATTTCCCTGAACCGAGGTCGGAACGGAATATTCGATGACCAGCTGCGGTCTGTTTGCAGCAGTGATCGAACTCCGGGAATCAAAACGCTTGGCACTCTTATTACTAGTTTCACCGCCGGAAATTATCCAGCCAAAATTTTGGGACGGATTTGCAATCCAGCTCTGCACATCGGCAACAAGACCGGAGGTGGAAGCCCACTCAATTGCGCCGATCCCGGCAATCGTCGTTGATGCGCTGACCGTGGAGGAGAAATCACCGCCTGCGTTAGTCCAACTGGAGGTATTGAAAAAACGAAATGTCCAGGTTGCGTCATTTGTTGTTGCGGTTCCACCGCCTCCTTCGTTCGCTCCGCCGTCCGACGTTCCTTCACCCCATGCGGATGTTACTTTGCGGAGTGAAAACGATGCCGTGGCCGGTTCACTCGGAACCTTTGATACACGCATCTTCACTTTTGCGGAGGAAACCACGGCATTGGAGGGAATGACCTCCGACAGATTAAATTGGATCAACGACCGGCGAACATTGCCGGAGTTGGTCCTGCCGCTGAAGAGATATGCCCCTGCCCCGTTACTCAACGTGCCGCTTTCGCTGTATATCGAATTGTCGAGTGTAGCGGTGATTGTTGCTGTTTGTTGAGAGACGGCGACAGAAGAAAGACCTATTGCCGCCAGTGCGATCATGAACAATTTCATATATTCTCCTGTTGTGATGATATGTCAGTTATCGTGTTGGAATGTACCAATTATTTTTCCATTCGGAAAGAGCGGCTTATCAACTATTTTACCTTCTTCGTGTATTGATCATATCCATGGCGCACTGATTCCAGTGCCACCATCACGTTATCCCACCCGAAGCTTTCAACATGTTTACCCTCCAGCAGTTTGTAACTTGTAAAAAAATGCTCTATTTCCACCAATAAATGCCTCGGCACTTCTGCAACATCATTGAAATTCCTGTATGTCGGATCGTTGACGGCAACGGACAATAATTTATCATCCGGACCCTTTTCATCCTTCATTCTCAGGATACCGATCGGCTTTACTTCGACAATCACGCCGGTGAAGAGCGGTTGTTCGATAAAAATCAGAATGTCGAGCGGATCTCCGTCATCCCAGAGCGTACTCGGCACAAATCCGTATGCTGCGGGATAATGCATGGAGGAATAGAGAACACGATCAAGCTTGAACACTCCCAGCTGTACATCATACTCGTATTTATTTCTGCTTCCTTTCGGAATTTCCACAACCGCATTTATCACCCGGGGAAACTCGTCCCCGATCGGAAGATCTTTGAAATTCATTATTCCTCGCTATAAACAGGAATGCCGAAATGAACAGCATTCCGGCATTCGGTCTGTACGTTAAAATAAACTATTTTAGTTTCAGTGATGCTACAACATTATCAAATGCCGGTTTGAAATCTGCTGTCAACGGCTTATACCACGTTAACACGACTTGGTAAATTTTGTCGCCTTTGGTGACAAAATAGACATTCCGCTCGATGTTTGCAGCCGGAGGCGAAGCGACGATGACCGTGGCTTTCACACCATCGATTGTTTCGGAACCGGATGATTTCGGTTTGAATTTGGATTTGTTATCCTCGACAAATTTTTCAAATTTCACGACACCCTTGTCGGTTTTTGTCGGGAAAACATCGAGGTCAATCGTGCAATCTTTCCGCAATCCTTCAAGGTGCAGTGAATGAATCGGACCGCCTTTCTTCACTTGAGTCATCGAAACTTCAAAATTGTACGGATGCATAAATTCAACGAAGTCGTTCGTGAATTTTGTCAATTCCGGCGAAGGCAACGCAGCCGCGTTCGGATCTTTATACGAAATTTTTGGTTTCGGCAGTTTGATGGATTCTGTTATCTTATTCAGCAGCGGCGCATACACTTCGAAGTATTCGTTGAATCCTGTCACGCTGATGGTGTAAAACGCACTGTCGTGAGCAATCACGATTTTTTCGCCTTGAAGCGATGTTTCCTTGCCGACCTTTACTTTAAACGAGACTTTAAATCCCGTTTTGGAATCGATCGTGGCGGGCTGTTCGCCCGAAAGGTTCAATGCGTTAAAATTCTCCATCACCAATGCTTTGTACTCATCAAGCGTTCCCTTTTTTACATCCCTAAATTGTTCCGAGGTAATTTCAATTTCCACACCCCCCTCTTCCACATTGGCAGTGGTGCTTCCCTGAGAGTATACCTCATAGAATTTGTCTGCAACGACCTGAGAAGAATAAATTTTTATCCGTTTGGGTTCTGCATTCATCAGCCAGCCTTGCGGATATTGCACTTCAAGCCCGCGAATGGGATCCTGAAATGTCTCCCACACAGCCACATTCGGCATTTCAACTTTTGTTTGACAGGCCTGAAACATCCCTGCAGCTGCTGCACCCAGCAGCACGATAGAGAAAAACTTTACAGAAGAAATGGTTTTCATAATGCACCTTCTTTCAATTGAGTGAGATTGAGCAATAATTATTTTCCGCAATTCATTTGAGCCGATTCCTTCTTTGCCGCCGCATTTTTCGGATTAATCTTCAAAACGAGGGCATATTCCTGACATGCTTTTTCTTTTATTTTCTTTGCTTCTTCGAGCAGCAACTCTTTGTCTCCGCTTGATACGGCATACATCTGAGCCAAAAAGAGATGGAGGCTTTCGTCTTTTTTATCCTTTTCATACTCCACAGCCTTTTCGAGCTGTTCGATCGATCCTTTGATGTTTTTTTCTTTATACTCAAACAATGCCATCATTCGATATCCCCCGATCACTGTCTGTGCATATTGCGACGCTTTGGCCGGTTCCGCTTTCATGGCGCTGTCCGCAAGGGAGATAAGAATTTTTGCATGGTACCGTCCCTGTTCCAACGAATCTTCCTGGCTGTAAATCTGTACGAGATATTGATGGGAAAGCATGTTCGTCGGCCGCAGTGCAATCAAATCCTTATAATACTTTTTGGCTGTTCCTGTATTTCCGAGGACGTAATGGGAAAAACCGGCATAAAACAATGCCGTCACATTGGTCGGCTCCATTTGCAACAGCCGTTCGTAATATACGCTCGATTGCTTGTACTCTTTTCTGTTAAGATAAATTGCGGCCAGGGTTCCTATGGCATCGGTGTTATTTTTGTCCACCTTCAGCGTTCGCTCCAAGTACAAAATTGAATTTGTCGTATCCTTAATTTTATAGTAAGCAAATCCCATTCGGTAAATTTCTTCTCCCTTCAGCGAATCGGAAGGGATCGACTTATAGACATCGATTGATTTCTTGTATTCCTGAGCCAAATAGTATGAATGCGCCAGCATCGGCTTCAGATCGGAGGATTTCGGATTCAACTTGATGGCTTGTTCCAGCACGGGAATTGCTTCGAGGTATGCTCTGGCATTGTACGCGGAGATTGCATACTGCTCCCATGCTTCTTCGTTTTTCGGTTTTAACTCGACATATTTTTTGAAAAATTCCGCCGCTTCCTTCCAGTAAGCTTTGGTGCGGTACATGGTGTTGGCTGCGTCATATATCGCCTTGTCGTTTGTCGGATCGAGCTCGATCGATTTCTGAAGAGCGGACATGATTTCCTGAATCTGCGCGGAGTTCAATCCCCGGTTCTTCAGGATTGTGGTCGCCAATGTGTACCACAGCACCGGATCGTTCGGCCGCAACGACGTTGCCGTGCGTAAATTATCAACGGCAAGAACGATGACATTTTGGCGGGCATAGACTTCCGCCAGCCCGACATAGGCATCAACATTTTTATCGTCGATTTCTTTTGCTTTGGAAAAATAAATCGAAGCTTTGTCCAGAGAATCCGTTTCAAGAAACGTCTGTGCATACGCGATAGGACCCCGCGTGCTCTTTTTGTGGTACTTTTCCACTTCCTTGAACATTTTTGCCGCTTTATCCCACTTGCCGAGTTTTCCGTACACCCTGATGATGGAAACAAGCGCCGGTTCATATTCGTCATCGAAATCCAGCGCCCGATCCAAGGATGATTCCGCGTTCTTCAGATCTCCCTTTAACCGATATGTTTCACCAAGCAAATAGTTCGCTTCAACATTTCGGGAGTCGCCCGTTAAATGTTTTTGAAAATACGAAATTGCCTCATCGTACGACTTTGCCGCCAATGCTTTTTTCCCAAGGGAAATATTATCCTGTGCCGAGACCAGTGAAACAAACATCATTGCCAATATGAATACTTTCATCATTCTTCCTCTGTGTTATGGAGATTGTAATTGCACCAACCGTACCGGCATCGTTGCCGGAACGAGACCGTTACTGACGATTATCTTCTGTCCTTCCGGACCTGCTGCAAACGACGTGAATCCGCGTCCGACCCCTTTTCCGGTTCCGCGGGAATAAATATATAATGATCGGGTCAGGGGATAGAGCTTTTGATACACATATGCCTGATGAGGCTGGAAATATTCCATTGTTTTGGAAAGAGTGTCACGCTGCATGGTTGGATCGCCGATATCGATTGTTTTCACTCCTTCCGGCATTGATGCAATTCTTGCCGTGCTGACAAATCCGATGGCATTCGGTCGTTCTTTGACTACGCTAAAGATTTCATCGGTCGAGGCAGCGGGATACAGGGAGGGTGAAAACTGCGCACCGTGTAAAACATTGGTTTTCAAAAATTCATGAGCGCCTGAGTTGGGGTCTCCCATCGCAAGAACAATCGCGCTCGAAAGACCCGATTCTCTGAACGATGACCATCGCGGAGTTGTTCCGGAAAGAATATTTTTCAGCTGGTCAATGGAAAGTTTCTGCAGCGCGTTTCGTTCGTTCACCACCACGGCGATGCCGTCGTACGCAATAAGGACGGAGTCAATGTCAAACTCATTGGCTACGGCCGCTTTAATCTCTTCCTCGTTTAACGGTCTGGAGGTGACGATCAGCTTGACACTGTCGCTCATCAGCTGGACGATGGCTTCCCGCGTCGACATCGAGCGGTGAGTGATCGTCGCCTCTTCATAGACCCGCTGGAAATCCTTCACCTGAATGTCGATAATCGGAAAAATTTCTTCCGACGAAATCATTGTCAGTGAACCGCTGGTAAAGGTCTCGCGTTTTTCACTGGAACAGGAGATCAACAGCAAGGCGGAGCAGCAAACCACGAGGGATACGAGCAGATTCTTATACACTATGTCGTTCTTCATCTGCATGCCGTTGTTTAATCCGGATTGTAATAAAGCGATAACCGCTGTACAGAAGAAGCACTACGCCGAACATCATTCGAAATTTTTCCGGCAGATGGAACTCTTCGGGAAAGAAGAAGAGGACATAAATACCCATTGCCAAAAAAATAAGTGACATTGCATACCCGAAGTACACAAATATCTTTGAGGGGTCCATCGGTACGGTTAACGCCCGGCGTTGAGTCTAAATTTGAATGGAATCGAAACCCAGACGGCTACGGGACCATTATTCATGATTGCAGGCGTAAACTTCCATTGCATCGCGGCATCGATCGCCGGCTGATTAAATAACTCGGCATCCGATTTCAGTACTTGAGCTTTTTTGGGATTTCCTTCTTTGTCCACCCAGATCTTCACCCACACCGTACCTTCAACACCGGCACGCCTCGCTATTTCCGGGTAAACGGGCGCCGGATTATTTCCGGGAAGCGGCTGCGGTTGTTTTTCCACCGGTACGAAATCCGGCGGCGGACCGTCTTCTTCAATCTTGATATCGCTTTGGATTTCTACCGGACCTCCCAATCCTTCTCCATCCCCGATCACGGGAGCGGTTGATGCCATTTCCTGCTGCGTCGCAATGGTCTGTTCCGGATTGATTTCTGCGTCAGGGACGGGAACCGGGGTTCCGACGGTCGGTTTTGCGACCGGCGCTTCCACGGAAACAGCAGGTGCTGCCTGCGAATTCGTAATGGACGGCGGCGGACCGAGATCACTATACTTCATGATGCGGACGGAATATACAGGTTCGTCCTCTTCGAGCAGGGCCACGACTCCGTAATATGCTCCCATTCCGATAAAATGAAAACTTCCGGCCACGATAATCGCCGTGATGGAGTACTTTCTGGTCAGCTCGCGAAGTTCCTTATAACCGTAATTAACTTTTTGGGCTTCTGTTGGTGCCATAATTGAATCTCCTACCCGATATTCTTACAACGTTCCGATTTCTTTTTTGTCCTGATCCAGCATTGGCGCCAGACTAAACCGTGTAATGTCGTTGATATTCAGTTCATCCATGACATCCACCATGTCGATATATTTTGCCTTGCCGTCAACCTTTATCAATGTGATCAATTTTGAATTTGCACGGTTTCGGTCTTTCAACAATTTTCCCAGATTGATCAGTTTCTCTTTTTTGTCCGCGCCGTCCACCGTGACCGGTTTTTCCACGCCGATGTTCCAGAAAATTCTGAAGTCATCAGTAATGCGAAGTGTCAGCAAATTACTTTCCGCAACATCCGCTTTCGTGTCCGAGGGAGGAAGATTTATTTCCATAGTCTGCGGCTTGCTCATGGATGTCGTCAGCATGAAAAAGGTCAACAGCAAGAACGCCACATCGACCATCGGAGTCATATCAATGCGTATGGCGACCCGCTTCGCTTTCTTTTTTGCGCCGTGCTTCTCCTTGCCCCGCGATTTCGATAAATCTACATCTGACATAATTCGGTACTCCTAATTATTATCGTTCCAAATTGGTCACCAAGTTGAACCGAGTGATATTCTCTTTTTGCAGTGTCTCCATAACCGACTGGATTACCCGATATTCGGCATCCTGATCCGCTTTGATCACCGTGCGAAGCTTCGGATTGCGTATTCGCGCGCTGCGCAGCAGTTCGGGAAGTTCAGCCAACGTCACGGCAACGCCCGCTTTCAACACGTATTGAGGTCCGAACAAGGCGCCCCGGAGGTTTTGATTATCCACGCCCAGGTACACTCCCCCTTCTTTGTCAACCGTCACGGTCATCACATCGACATCAGGCAATTTAAATGCCGAGTGAGACACCGGGATTGTCACTTCCGCAACATCCTGCGGCTTAAACGATGTCGACAACATAAAGAAGGTCAGCAAGAGAAATCCGACGTCCACCATCGGGGTCATATCGAGACGAAAACCGACCCGTTTTGCTTTAGACATAACAACTCCAATCTAAAAATTATTCGTGTTTGGCCTGCAGGTTCATCAAGATGTCTTTGCTGGCTTCGTCGATCATATACGTCATGCCGTCGATCTTTGTCGTAAAGTAGTTATAGGCTACGATAGCGGCGATAGCAACCGCAATACCGCCAGCGGTGTTGATCAGCGCTTCGGAAATACCGAGGGACAACGCTGCAGCATCCGTCGCACCTGCTTTAGCAAGAGCGGCAAACGCACGAATCATTCCAAGCACCGTTCCGAGCAGGCCCCACATGGTTCCGATCGAGGCAATGGTCGAAAGAGCGATCAGGTTGCGCTCGAGGATAGGCATTTCAAGCATCGTTGCTTCTTCAATCACACGCTTCACTTCTTCCATTTTTTCTTTCTTATTAAGATCTTTCTTGGTCATTAATTCCTGATATCGTTCCAAACCGGTCTTCACAATGTTGGCAAGCGAACCGCGCTGTGCATCGCATGCTGCGATTGCGGCCGGGATATCGTTTGCATTCAGATTTGTTACAAGTGTTTTAAGGAATTTCGGCAGCGGACCGCGGCCGGCAGCTTTTTTCAGGGAAAGGAGTCGTTCAACAATATACGCAACCACCATAATAGAAAATGCGATGAGGCCGATAACCATCGGTCCGCCATCCTTTACAAACTGCGGCAGCATAAATTCAAAAATGATAGTTCCTATCAGGAAACCCCCGCCGATGATTAACATACTTAATGACCCTTGTTTCATAAAACGACTCCTTGTAATTGAAAAAAATAGTTAACAGTAATTTACTTGGCGATTGCGTAAATCGCATCTTCGCGAGTTTCCGCAGTGGTAAAAATTGTTGATAATTTTGTTACTACAAATACGTTTGTAATACTTTTGTTGACGTTGCAGAGAATGAATTTCCCCTGCCGGTTTATATATGATGTGTGTGCCGACACAAGCGCACCAATTGCCGATGAGTTCAGATATTCAACCTCGCCGAGATCAATAATCAGTTTCCTGTTTCCCTGATCCATCAAGGCCGCAACACTTTTTTTCAACTCGTCAGTTTCATCTCCTCCGGTGAGTGAACCTTTTGGTTCGAGCACAACCACTTTCCCGTCATCCAGAGTGAAAGATTTTAGTTTCATCGAAAAAACCCTTTACATAAAGAAAATGCACAATTCAATGACCGCTGTCAAGTCTATGACTTTAGAAGATAAAGATAGAGAAGTCAAGTTGCAATAAGAAATTTTTGCATTTTTCAGTCATTTTGGACTCATCACACTTAAAATCCTCACTCACGGTGATTCCAATAACTGCCGGAGATCTTTACCATTGTTGACCGGAAGCGAGCAGGCATAGTTGCGGCAGACATATGCTGCGGCCTGTCCGCCGGCTGTTTTCATTTCGTTCATGAATGGAAATCGTTTCCGGAAATATTCGCCCGATTCACTCTCCAAAAGAATGCAATTCAGATGCGGCCGATACATTGAATGAATCACCGCTGTCAGTTCGTTGATTTCGTTTCGTTGATCTGCCGCCAGCACTACATGCTCGGGCGGGTGCAAGTAATATTCAACCGCCGCCATGAGATGCGGCATGATTTGCGGAGATTGCTCGAGCAGAGCGGCAAAATATTTCATTGTCATTGTTCCGTAATTTTTCAGCGCAGGATCGTTGGTATAATGATAGAGCGTAAGAAGATTCATTGCCATAACGGAATTGCCGGTCGGCTCCGCTCCGTCGTATGCTTCTTTCGTCCGGACGAGGATGGACGAATCTTTGCCGGATGTATCGAAGAAGCCCCCTTCCGCCGAATCCCAGAACAATGTTATTGTTGTCCCGACGAGTGTTTCAGCCCAATTCAGCCACTCGATGTTGAACGTGGTCCGGTACAACTCGATCAAGCCGCCGATGAGAAAGGCATAATCGTCCAGATGCGCTTCATGCTTCACCTCGCCGTCCCTGTAGCGTCTGAACAACACTCTGGAATCGGCATCGAATAACGTTGTACGGATAAATGACGCTGCCTTTACCGCCGCATCGGCATACGAATCGTTTCCCAGCACACCTGCAGCCCGCGCACATGCACCGATCATCAATCCGTTCCACGATGTAATGACCTTATCATCTCTCAGCGGCCGTGTTCTTTTATTTCGATGCGCAAGCAGTGATTGTCTGCCCGAAGCCAACAGCTGTGCTGCGTGCTGCGGAGTTATGGAGAGGTGCTGAGCTGTTTGTTCAATCGTAAATGGATTGAACAGAATATTTTTTCCGGTGAACTCCTGATGCGGGTCGGAGAGCGCATTTCCCTCTTCGGCCACCGAATAGTGATGGCAAAACACCCGTGATTCCCCCTGCGTCAGGAGAGAATCAATTTCGGATTTTTTCCAGACGTAGAATGCACCTTCAACCTTTTCGTTTCCCCTGTCCGGATCGCTGCTGTCGGCATCTTCGGCAGAGTAGAACCCTCCTTCCGGCGATGTCAAATCGCGAAGGACATATCCAAGTGTATCCTCAGCGACCCCGGAGAAGTACGCATCGTGTGTCGTTTGATAGGCATCGAGATATGAATGGATCAACTGTGCCTGATCGTACAGCATCTTTTCAAAATGCGGAACTCTCCACTGCGGATCGACCGAATATCGATGGAAACCGCCTCCGAGATGGTCAACCATGCCTCCGCTTGCCATTGCCATCAATGTTGTCAGGGACATTGAGAGCGCTTCTTTTTCTTTCGTCCTGTAATAGTATCGGAAAAGAAAATTAAACTGTGCCGGACGGGGAAATTTTGTTCCCGAACCGAATCCGGAAAATTTCGGATCATATCCGGCGGCGATCTGGTGATACGTCCTCTTTAAAATGGTTTCATCAATTTCCGTGTTCGCACCGTTCACCGGATGACGGTGCTGCAGCTGTTTTGTCAGTTCCTCGCTCGAGTGAATCACCTGTTCGCGTTCTTTTTCCCATACTTCATGTACTCGTTCGAGAAGCGACGGAAAGCCGGGACGACCGTAACCATCGTGCGGAGGGAAATACGTGCCGCCGTAAAACGGCTTCAGATCCGGCGTTAAAAAAACCGACAGCGGCCATCCTCCCTGACCCACCATTGTCTGCACAGCGGACATGTATACTTTATCCACATCAGGCCGCTCCTCGCGGTCGACTTTGATGTTGATGAAATATTTATTCATCACGGCGGCAGTCGCTTCGCTTTCAAACGACTCCTTCTCCATCACATGGCACCAGTGGCAGGTTGAATAGCCGATGGAAAGAAAGATCGGTTTATTTTCCTGCCGTGCCATGGCAAAAGCTTCTTCACCCCACGGAAACCAATCCACCGGATTATTCTGATGCTGCAGCAGGTATGGCGATTTTTCTTCTTGGAGTCTGTTCATCCGTCTCAAAGCCGGTTGTTGTTTTGTTTCGTCAGTTTAATATCCTGAAGCTGCGGAGCTTTCACTTTAATTTCGAACCGGTATCCGGCATACGGTCCGAGCGGATTCCAGGAAAAATTCATCAGCCAGCAATGAAGGTCGCGGGAAATATTTATCTGCGGTGCCGCCAGCTGCTTGGAAACAAGATCGTAACTTGACGATGCGGTGAATTTCCAATTTTCCGTCAGATTAAAATCGAGATTGCCGCTGACATTTGCCGACCGGAATTTTCGATCGGGATTTTCCTGACTTTGTGAAAAGTTAAAATTCAGCGATAAACTCCACGGTATGCTGAAATCGGGCTCGACCGAGTCGTACATACCTTTATAACCGCTCATCCGGAGATTTCGTTCGTTCTCTGCGATGCGTGCACTGTCATTGACCTGCTGTTGGGTCTGCGGACTCTTTTTGTCGCCCCTCAGCGACGTTGACAGACTGATGGAGAAATTCGTCATTTCGGCAATTCCTTTTCCCTGCTCAATCAGCAGCCGATTGACGCGGGAGTTCGCCGTCTTGTCATACTCATAAAAACGATAGGTGCTGCTTCCGCTGATGCCGAGATATTGGCCGATATCCGTTCGATAGCTGACCGAGAGATCGGAAAGTTTCAGACTGTCCGCCGCAAAATTGTAGCTGGTTCCCAGATTGACGTTCATCAATTGATATTTTTGTTCTTTCTGTGTTGTATCTGTTACTGAGGTCTTCATCTCGAAGATATTTCCGACCGAGAGACTCACTGCCTGCTGTTCACCCGCAGATGCACCGCCGTACACTTCTTTTTGAAAACGATTGAACAACTGCTCTCTTCCCAATCCGTCCTTGTATCGGATGAAATATCCGTACTGAGATTCCGAAAAATCCGGTTGATAATTATAGCTGACGGACGGCAGCACGGTGTGCCGAAAACCGGAAACACCCGGGATGGGAGGTTGAAAAATACCGTAGAGTTTTGTTGACATTCCGACACCCATATTGAATGTCCGAACCGCTTCAAAACCGTTTTTGTCCGCAGTGACGGGATTTCCGGATGTGTCGAATCCAACGATGGCTAGACTTTTATCATACCACTTTTCATTGTAACTGAAATACGGGGAGATGGTAAAATAACCCGCTTTGGGGGAAGAATTAAATGTCAGATTGTGATTCACACCCTGCCGTTCGTAAAACGTAAACGGAAGCGTGTCTGCCGATCGCGTTTTATTGTCCAACCGCTGATAATTGGAAGAATATCCCATGCCGATCATTTCAAACCAGGGGCGGTCGGCGCTTGTGGAGTTCGAATTTTTTCCGAACCGAAACGGATAACTTTGAGAATGATTGAACGAAACCGACGGAAGCGTATTGGTAATCGAACCGGTGATCAAGTTCTGCCGCCGGTTGATGTTCATCGTCATGCTGTTATTCGTCCCCTCCCAGCTTTTGCTGAGCGTGGCATTCGAGATAATTTCCTGATTGAGATATTCATTCCTGGTCAACGCACGACGGAAACTTTCCGAACTCGCAAACGAAAAATTAACACTCATGTGCGTTGTCGGCGTGAACGACTGGTTATGAATTAGATTTGCGAAATAATCTTTCCTGTCGAGAAAATCGGGATCCCGCGATTCGTTTTCCAGTGTGTGCTGATAATAACCGGAAAGCGATCCGGAAAAGTCATAGCGCTTGCTGTACCGGTAGTTGGGACTGATCCTCCATGTGCCGCTCGTCAGCCAATCGCCGACGACCGCCGCGTCCATATAATCGCTGATGGCGAAATAATATCCGAAATGTTCGAGTCCGGTGCCCCGCGATCCCTGGTCAACATACGCCGGAGCGATAATGCCCGAACGGCGTCCGCCCTGACTCGGGAACACACCGAACGGGAGTGCAAAAATCGGAACGTCGGCGATATAGAGATAGATCGGCCGTGCAACAATTTTGTCGCGAACCGTCACCCTCATTTCAGGACTGAAAAAATAAAAATGGGGATGTCCGTATTCGCATGTGGAATAATATCCGTCGGAAATAAACAGCATATCCTTATCGATCTTTTTGATCTGCCGACCCTGATAATATCCCTGGTCCTCCGCCGTTTCTCCGAGTGTCACCCTTCCTTTCTGTGTCTTGAAATTATATGAAATTTTCCACCCTTCGTATTTATCCCCTCCTTCGATCATGACCGGTGTTCCTGTGTACCGTCCTTTGAGGGAATCCGTCCGTTGAGCTTTAACTGTGTCGATGACTCCATACGATTCAAGTTCATTGGTATTCCAGTTCACATCGATTCGTTCCGAGGTAAGATTGAGATCTTTAAATCGTACGTCTCCCTTTCCGAATATTTTCATCTGTTTGTCGCTGAATGTAAAGACGATGGAGTCGTTCGCTTTGTACGTTACAACCGAATCAATTCCGCCGGATGCCGTTTTTATCGTGTCCGGCAGTACGGCTGACGTATCAGCCGCAGCAGTCGTATCTGCGGTTTGTGCCGAGGCTTCAACTGGAAGAAGCAGGAGGACAACGCAAAGCAACAGTGCAGCCGCAGCCGCCGTCGTACTCTGAAAGGTATGTGAGTATTCTCTCTTCAAACCGCGCAGATTGTCATTGGAAGATTGTTAGACATCGTTTACAGCACCATTCCGGCTGCACCATAAATTCCCGCATCATTGCCGAGCTGTGCCCGCACGATCTTGATGCCGTCGCGAAGAGGTTTTTGAACGTTGTTGAGAACGGATTGATGGATCGCCCGATATACAAAATCCCCGACTGCAGAAACACCTCCGCCGATAACCGTCACGCGGAAATCAAGCGTGTTCATAACTCCGCCGATCATTACTCCGAGAAGCGTTCCCGCTTCAACGAGAATGTCATTCGCCAGTTGGTCTCCTGCTTCGGCTGCTTCGGAGATAATCCGCGGCGAAATTTTTCCGGGATCGCCGCCGGCCGCATCAAGTATTTTTGACGTAGGATGGTGTTTTAATTTTTCGATTGTGCGGTTGGAAAGATATTTTTGTCCTACGTACGCTTCGACGCATCCTTTTGTTCCGCAGTTGCAGAGCAATCCGTCGTAATTGATGGAAATGTGTCCGACTTCTCCCGCACCTCCGGTCAATCCCCGGTAAATCTGATTCTCCATGATAATTCCGCCCCCTACTCCGGTTCCCCAAATAATAAAGAGAAAGTTCGGATGATTTTTCCCCGCGCCGAATTTTGCCTCCGCCACAGCGGCAACATTTGCGTCGTTATCCACTTCCACCCGCATCGAAAACTCTTTGGAAATCAGTTCGGCGAGAGGAACAATATCCCAATTTGCCATATTGGGTGGACTTTTCACGATCCCGCCGGGATTCTGAATCAATCCGGGTGAACCGATACCGATGCCGGACACTGTTCCTCCTTTTGCATGAGGGAGAACTTCATGGATCGATTTGACGATCTGCTCGATGACTGCCGAGGGATTCTCGTCCGCGCGTGTCGGTAATTTTGATTGTGCGAGAATCTCTCCGTCACTGTTGATCAATCCTGTTTTTACGGTAGTGCCTCCAAGGTCGACACCGATGGCAAGTTGAGACATAACATCACTTTATGGTTGGTGAGAAAATTGTTAGTTGTGACGATAACACATTTAAGCTGAAGTCCCGCCGTTTGTTGTAAACATTATTTTCTTTTCTTTCGTTTTTTCCACAGTGCGTCCAGCCGGTCCTTAATTTGTTTTTCCCTGCCGTTTTCCGTCGGCTGGTAATATATTTTGTCCGCAAGTTGATCGGGCAAATGTTGTTGTTCAACAACATTATTCTCGAAATCGTGAGCATATTTGTATTGAGCTCCGTACCCAAGCTCCTTCATTAACGACGTCGGTGCATTTCTCAGATGCAGCGGCACGGGAAGGTTGGGAAACCGGCGGACATCACTCATTGCTTCACCAATGGCGGTATAAGACGCATTGCTCTTCGGCGCCCCGGCCAAATAAGTCGCGGCATGCGACAGGATGATCCTCGCTTCCGGCATTCCGACATAATCCACAGCAGTAAACGCATCGACCGCCAACATCAATGCCGCGGGATCTGCATTGCCGATATCTTCCGACGCCAGAATAATCATCCGGCGGGCGATAAATTTCGGATCTTCTCCTCCTTCCAGCATTCGTGCCAGCCAATAGACAGCCGCATCGGGATCGCTTCCGCGCATACTTTTGATGAATGCGGAGATGATATCATAATGTTGCTCCCCTTTTTTGTCATACAGCGAATACCGCCGTTGAAACGCTTCTTCGAGTATTTCGTTGGAAACGTGCCGCACGCCGTTTGCGTCCGGTACGGAAATCTGAAATGCAATCTCAAGTCCGTTCAACAGTTTTCGGGCATCACCGCCGGAAAGTAAAAAGAAATATTCTTTCTCTTCGATAGCAACATTTTTTTCCGTTATCAGATTATCCTTCGCCAGCGCCAGTTCAAGAATACGTTGCAGATCTTCCGCATTGAGAGGAACCAGGGTAAAAACCCTCATTCTCGATAACAACGGCGAGATCACTTCAAACGAAGGATTTTCGGTTGTTGCGCCGATCAGTGTGATCGTCCCTTTCTCAACGCTGTGCAAAAGCGCGTCCTGCTGCGCTTTATTAAATCGATGGATCTCATCAATAAAGAGAATCGTTTTCCTGAATGATTTTCTGAATTCTTCGGCGGCTGCGATTACCTCGCGGACATCCTTCACTCCGGAGGCAACGGCATTAAGAGCAAAAAATTCAGATTTCGTTTGATGAGCAATAATCCGTGCAAGTGTTGTTTTTCCTACTCCGGGAGGACCCCACAAAATGAACGACCGAAGTTCGTCACTCTCCACCATCTGTCTCAACGGTTTTCCGGGACTCAACAGATGCGACTGTCCCACAAACTGATCAAGTGTTTGCGGCCGCACACGTTCGGCAAACGGAATCGATTCACCATCTGATTTTTTCATTGTCTGTCCACTTACCGCCATTGAAGGATCGAGACGGAATTGCAGTTATTTTTTCGGAGTAACTTTATATACTTTTTCATTTTCTCTGACCATGCCGTATTTCTCGCGCGCCACTTTCTCAACCGCCTTGGGATCTCCGTCCAGCGCTTTTGACTGTTCCTTCAGTTTTTTTTGTTCTTCCTGCGCCGCTTCAATTTTTTCCAGCGCCTCGTTTTTTTCCATTTCGAGTCTGATCCTGGCGATGATGCCGTTGCTGTTGAAGAGTACATAGAGAAAGAGAAGAAATGCTCCGAGCACAATCACGGATGCCCGTTTGTTTTCCTTCACCGTTTCAGTCAACCGTTCCGGCGTAATCTGTTTTTTAATTTTTCTGTAAAACTTCATATTCTAATTGAAAGGTAAGAACAAATGACGTAAGTTGAAAACATTGAATGCAATACTCCGTTCATCATTGACTTTGAAAACGACGTGAAAACACTTGCAGAACTGCTCTCGCAAAACGCTTTATCGATACCGGCGAGACCGCTGGCGCCCAACGAATGTCAGACCCCGAAACACCAGCTCTGTTCCCTCTGCTTTTCTTCCAGAATCGATTATACGCAAGAACTTCTCCGCAAACAGTCAATTCTTGAGTCATGGTGGTCATCCCTCGGATCCGGAGTTCCGTGTGATCCGCTCGTGGCATCGCCCTCCGGACGGAGGTACCGGAATGTCAGCAAGCGGAAAGCATTTATTGTCGGAAGACAATTTTTTCTCGGTCTGATCGGAGTGGACAGCGACACGCAGAAAAGTTATCCGATGGATATCGGAATGTGCGTCATCGAACCCGAATCCCACGCGATGATCTATTCCGTCATTCAGGGCATGCTTCAGAAAAAAGAGCAATCAACACTGGTCAAAGAATTCAACTATGTGATCGTCAAAGGCAGCGACCGCGAAACGATCGTGATCTTTAACATGAATCACTTTTCATCGTCAAACCGCCGGGAAGTAAATGCGCTTTCCAAATCGCTGACCGCTAAAGTGCCGGGTGTGAAAGGTGTCTTTGTGTTTGTTGATGAGGAACGGTCCAGTTACTATCTTTCCGGAACGCCGCGCAAAGGTGCCCAATCAAATCCGAAGCCGCTTACCAAGATTTACGGCATCGAGAAATTATTCCATGCCGTCGGTTCGATGAAATTTCTCTATTCCCCTCTTTCCTTTTCACAGACAAACCACTCCATCCTGGAATCATTCATTTCATCAGCGCGTGAATTCCTGTCGCTCTCGAAGGGAGATGTACTGTTCGATTTGTATTGCGGATACGGATTATTTTCTCTTCCCCTGGCCCGCCATGTGAGAAAAGTCACCGGAGTTGAATTGTCGCGGTCATCTGTGGGAGACGCCGCAGAAAATGCTAAGCGAAACAAGGCAGGTAATGTGCGGTTCCTCGCCGCCGATATCACTGCAGATAGTCTGCCTCGTTTGTTTCAACACCGGCATGTTGAACAGACAGATCCCGGCGCCGGTTCGCTGAAATTCATTCTTGATCCTCCAAGAAACGGGACGGGTGAAGGTGTTATCGAATTTCTGGCGGAACAACAACCGGAAAAAGTACTGCACATTTTCTGCAACGCAGAGATCGTCGCCAAAGAACTGCGCCGGTGGAATCAGAGCGGATATGTCCCGGTGAGAGTGCGTCCGTTCGACATGTTTCCGGGAACGAATGACGTTGAACTGATGGTGCTGCTCGAACAGCAATAGCCGATTGGCATTTCCCCGCGGGAATCGGTACCTTACGAAGGTACAACTGCGGAGGTCGCCATGAAACCTCTCTACTGCATTACGATAGCATTCTGCTTTCTGTTCTGTTTCGGCTGTTCATCATCTCAACGTACATCAGATATTACGCCTCCGGAACTGTTATATCAGCATCCGTTGCCCGCGTTCCCTCAAAAATATTCCGGCATTCGGCTGCGCATTCCCCTCGAAATACGGATAACCGCTGAAGGTACGGTAAGCAACGTCCGAATCGTGGACGGCAGCGGAAATGAGGAATGGGATTCATCGGCTGCACACTCTATAATGTCGTGGAAATATAAACCGGCGAGCATTGCCGGCACGCCGGTCGCCATTTGGATTCACCAAACTGCCGTCATCCGTTTTTCCGAACCTCACAGCATTCATCTTGCCGAAATTCTGTGCGGCTCGCGAGACGAAGCGGATTCGGCGGCTGCTCAGCTTGAACGGGGCAGAGCTTTTTCTGAGGTAGCTCAATCATATTCGCAATCTTCATCCCGGCTGACATCGGGTGAGATCGGCAGCGTGAACATTCTGACATATCCTGAAAAGATCAAGAAAGTTCTGGCAGAGCTTCGCACGGGAGAATGGACAAAACCTCTCGAATATGGAGATCAGTTTATTATTTTCAAACGGCTGGATGATTGAAGAGCGATGATCGAATGATGACTCTGCAGAGCAATCAGAAAAGAAAAAGACGACGTAAGGAATCTGCATGACTTCCTGCTGCCGATGAACATTTATTTTGCAAACGGTTCAAGCATATCGACGATGATGGTCCATTCACCGGCATCGCCGTCCCGATGCCATACACGCATAAAACTGGCCGAGTCCTTTTCCGACGAGACGGCATAGCCATAGGTAAAACCGATATCGTCCGATTCTGCGGTCCGAAATCGAAGCGGAGTGAATGTGTTTGGCTGCAATGAGCGTTGTATCAACGCGGCAGCATCGGAGGGCGTTTTCGACGGGAAAGAACCGTTCCGGTAAAGACGGAGGTTCGGTGATGCATGCTTCTGATAGGCGTTGATGATTCCGAGATCACGAACCGCTTCCTGAAAGCGCCGTTCCATCTCCTGCATTCCTCCGCCGGATGCAGGAACAGATTTTTTGCCGGCACGCTGAAAATAATTTCTCTCCTCAACTATTTTTTCGATCCGAGGGTGCGATATTCCATTGTCAAAAATCACTTTCCAGACACCATCCGCGTCCTTCTCCCAGACAGAGAAATAATGCCCGAACGCAAGTGCGGTATCAGTTTTAGAGCGCCGGAATTCCCATGGACCGGTCGATATCCCGAAATTGCCTGACGCCGACACTTCAACATAGAGAGGAAACCAGGTCAAGTGTGACGTTCCAGCAGGCTTGGATTCATACAACGTTTTTCCGTTTACGGGACGGGGATCCAACATCGTGCAATCATCCGAAAGGAAGAGGAGAAATGATTCTTTCACTCCGAGTGAATCCGAAGCTGCCGAAAATGCACGCTCCCGTTCGGCCAGATCAAATCCGGCAGACCGGTGCTGAGCATTGAGCGGTAAACAGAGTAACATCACAACAAACAATAGCTTCATTCGATTACCATTCTTTGCATCTCGGCGAATGTTGCACCGTAACTAATGCTATTCTATTATATCCCGGTCGAATTGTTTATCCACTACCAAACGATGAGGCAAGTTTGCAATCTTCCACCCCAGTGCACAGATCGTTTTGGTCGCCATCGTTAATTTTGTAAAATCAATTTTATCTATTTCATCCGTCACTTTGTGATAATCCGAGTGGATGCCGTCGAAATAAAATACGATCGGAATGCCGTTTTTTGCATAACTGTAATGATCGCTGCGGTAAAAAAGGCGGTGCGGATCATTCGGATCATCGAATTTGTAATTTAGCCGAAAATTGCTGACGGCCCCGTTCACCTGTTCGTTTAACAAACCGAGTTCCGTGCTCATCATCCTCGAACCGATGGAATAAATTTCACCGGGCGCGGAAAAATCTTCGGTTACGGATGCCGAACCGGAATCCTGCCTGCTTCTGCCGATCATATCCATATTCAATTGTGCGACGATGCTTGTCAATGGAACGACAGGATACTTCACGAAGAATTTTGATCCCCACAATCCTTTCTCTTCCCCGGTGTGCCAGACAAACAGCAGCGATCGCTTGGGCCGCGGACCCGCAGCATACGCTTCAGCCATTGCAATTAAGCCGACAGTTCCGCTTCCGTCATCATCCGCACCGTTGTAAATTGAGTCGCCGTTGACCGGTTCGTGCCGCACGCCAAGATGATCGTAATGTGCTCCGAACGCTATATACTCATTTTTCTTTGTCTTGTCTGATCCTTCAAGTACTGCCACGACATTTTGCGTCATCAATGTATCGGTCATCACAGAGAGCGACAGCGATATTTTTTTTGAGGAGCGCAACTCAAACGGTTTTACATTTTCGGCAGATGCGCGATCGGACATCGAAGCAACACCGGTGTTTTCTCCTTCAAAAATTGCATCGATCAAATGCGGAGAAGCGGTAACATACGGAATCGGATCGATCTCTCCTTCTTTTTTCAATGCGGGGACGAATACCGTTCCGTTGACGACTTCCGAAATTTTTTTCTCGTTCCAATCTCTTAATGCCCGAACCGACGGCATAACGATCACTCCGGCCGCTCCGTGTGTTTTTCCGTAATTCAGCGGCGTGTCATAATCCACACCGGCCTTTCCCTTGAAATCTCTTGCGGAAATTCCTTTCGGATAAGCACCGAGAGCAATAATCACCTTTCCCTTCACATCCAATCCTTCGTATGGATTGATATTTTTTGCGCGAATGATATATCCTGCATTCACGAATACGGCATTGGCGGAGACCGATCCGGGATTGCTCTGAGCAATAAAGTCTTTGCCGTACTCAAATGTCCGGTCACCGACTGATACCGTTGCCGTAGCACCCGAAAGTCTGTTTCGAACCAATGGAATATATTGAAAGTACGTACCGCTGTCCCCGACCGGAGTGTAACCCCACGATTTAAGATGCCGTGCAATATAGTGCGCGGCGCTGTCCAGACCGCGGGACGGAGTGTCCCGTCCTTCAAGCGCATCCGATGCGATGTAGGATAAATACGTGTACAGTTTTGACTCCGTAATAAACTCAATATTTCCGTATTCAGATTCTGCTGTGTCTGATGTTTTAGCATGACCGGAGGAAAGTGAGGAAAGGAGGAGAAGGAGAACGATAAGACGCAGCATTATAATTCCTATAAAATGTTTGACCGGCAAATTTAATTGATAAAACGGTGGAATCCAAACTGTGTTGAGATGCATTTTCTTGCTGCATTCCGTTCATTAAAGGGTTTCGGATTACAACAGCGATATTGTTATTCGAAACGTTGATGTCAATCAGGATTGTATCGACGGAATGAGGTAGCGGGTGATAATTTCGATAACCTGAAGTTCCTGCAATTCAACTGAAGCAGGAGCAACGTTCGGATTTGCCGTTGTTACGATAACTGCATTTTTTGAGGGAAGAATGATGATAAATTGACCTCCGGAACCGGCTGCAAAAAAGAAATTCCCGATCCCTGAGGTGTTGGTCCACCAAAGAAAACCGTAATTGACTGCTGTAAAACTCCCCCATGAATGATCTGCCGCCAAAGTCGGCAGAGACAATTGATTCAGCCATTCCTTTGGAATCAGTTGAGTGCCGTTAACAAATCCGTTTCTAAGTATGACATCACCCAGCCGCGCCATGGATCTAGATGTCATCATCATTCCGGAACCGCCGAAATAGACACCTTGCGGATCCTGATCCCAGTGTCCGATGCGAATTCCTGCCGGATCAAATAAATATTTTTTACCGAACTCAAGGGTTGACATCCCCGATTGCTTTGCAATGATCGCCGAAAGCAGATGTGTCTGAACAGAAGCGTAGTAAAATCGTTCGCCAGGAGCGTACTTTAACGGCAGTCTGATAGTTTGCCGCACCCAATGATCTTTTGCCGTGTAGAGATTCGGATCAGGAAGCAGATCTGTATAATCAAATCCTGCTCTCATCGTGAGCAAATGACGAACGGTGATGGTTCGGGTTCTTGCATCAAGATCATCCGTATCAAATTCGGGAAAAAATGACAGCATCGGCTGGTCCAGACTATCGATGATACCCTGTTCAAGCGCAATGCCGACAAGTACGGAAATAAAACTTTTCGTTGCCGATCTGATTTCGAATTCGTTGTAATCATGCAGCTGTTCCTGATAATATTCCCTCACAAGAAATCCGTTGCGCACAATGATGAATGAATAGATATTGCTGTTCTTCGCACAGACGGCAGCGGCGGAATCGATCAGCGCAGCACTAATCCCTTCATCGGCAGGTGTTGACGTCGGCCATTGATATGCAACGCTGCGGGGTGATTCGGCAACCGGCGATACTGCGGACTCATTGCATGAAACCATAAATAACGCCGGCAGCATCAGCGCTGCAACTGCGGCGGCCGGCATACAATTTCGGAATTTTATTTCGGTCCACCGGTGTTTCATCGGTTATTTAACCAGCACCATTTTTTTTGTGAAGGTGCTGTTTCCTGCAGTCATCGTGTAAAAGTACACGCCTCCTGCCAATAATTCGGTATCCATTTTTATCTGATACGATCCCGGCATATATGTTCCTTTTGCAAGAGTTCGGACTTCCCTTCCCACACTATCGAACAATTTAACAACAACATTCGTTTCAGATGCGATATCAAACATAATGGCAGTAGAGGGATTAAAAGGATTGGGATAATTTTGATGTAACCTGTGTTCACGAGGAACCAACACGGGCGGCGGCGCGTCCGTCAGAGTTCCCTGTAATTTCACATAAAATGTTTTCTCAAACATTTTCGGTCCGGTATTCTTTGCGGAAGTGATGACAAGTTTCGGCGTGTACGTTATGTTCAAATTTGTTCTGATGACACTGCGCGGGTAGAGCGTTAATGTAATCGCCTGGGAATCTCCCGGCGCAAGCACAATGTTTCGCGGTGAGACAACGAGAGCAGAATCCGGCTTGATTGTTCCGGGTCCCGACGATCCATAGATCAGCGATACAGTGAGCGAGTCGGTCAGTTTTCCCCTGTTGTACAAATACATCGTCGTATCTTTTACCGGTGTATTGACATCCACAATACCGAAATTATGTGTTTCCGTCGAAAATTGAATGATTGCCGCGGAGGGACGGACGACAACCGAGCGGAAACTTTTCGCCGTATCTGTCTTTACACCGTTGGAGACAGTCAGCGATACGGAGTACGTATCCGGCAGTGTGTATTCAAACGATGCGGTCGGGGCAGCGCCGTCCGCAAATCCATCACCGTTCAAATCCCAATTCCATGACACCGGAGGAAATGATTGATCAAACCGTGAAATATCGGTAAACGTCACGGTGACAGGGGCCATTTCATCGTAAAGACTCGGCTGTAACGCACCGCGCAGAAATCCCGCAGGAATATCCTCTTTAATGATAAGATGCTGCCGCGGAGTGACATTGGTGAGAATCTTTTTCTGTCCCGACGGAAATGTTACCGAGATGGAATCGATAATTGCGGCATCGCCGAGTCCGAAATGCACTTCCAGATTTTGACCGCAATATCCCGATTGTCCGGAAACATGCCTCGTTTGCCAGACCGGAGTGCCGTTGATAACAGAGCGGATTCTGACTTTTGTTCCTATTGCCGATGCGTTCGAGACAGTTCCGATGACCGAGATCGTCAGCCATGCATTCGCGTTTCCCTCGTTGCGGAACAGCGCGTTGTGCTGATTGGCTCCGAAACAATTTGCCACCGCAATGTCGAGGTCTCCATCGCGGTCATAATCTCCCAGCGCTGTTCCATACGACCACCCAAGATCGGAGGAAAACGATCCGGTATCAATCCGGACAAAATTACCCTTTCCGTCATTTAAAAAGAGAAAATTTGTTACCGCACTATTTCCCGCAAAAGCGTTGGTGACGATCAGGTCCAGATCCCCGTCATTATCCAGATCACCGAATGCGCTGCCGACGGAATGTCCGGCACTCGCAACGACCGGATCAGACGTCACGTTGGAAAACGTTCGGTCGCCGTTGTTGAGATACAAAAATTCATTCTGATTGGCATGATTTACGACAAGAATATCGAAATCTCCGTCGTTATCGATGTCGGCTACGCTGCTGCCGAAGGAGTTTCCTCCGTCCTGCACAATACTTCCGGATGTTTCCTCGGTGAAAGTACCGTCGCCGTTATTCCAGAAGAGTTTTGAACTGACATTTTGTTCGTTCGCAATAAACAGATCAAGAAATCCGTCGTTGTCAAAATCGCACCAATCGACGCTGCGGGAAGGAGAAGCGTCGGCAACAATGCTCCCATCTGTGATCTTCCGGAATGTTCCGTCGCCATTGTTCCGGTAAAGAATATTTTTTAACGAACCTGCACTGTTCGCAAGATAGAGATCAACATATCCGTCGTTGTCGTAATCGCCCCATGCGGCTGTTTCCGAAAATGTCTGATCATGCGCTATCTCACCGGGAAATACTTTTTCAAACATTCCGTTTCTTTGCCGGTGCAAACTGTTCTTCTGTCCGTACCAAGTTGCGGAGAATACGTCGATGTGACCGTCATTGTCATAATCAGCCCATGTGCTTCCGTCATAACTGCCGGGATCGTTGACAACGGAGAATCCTGTCATTTTCGTGAATGTTCCGTTCCCATCGTTGCGATAGAGAAAATTATTTGCCTTTGATGCCGGACCGTTCGTAAAAAAAAGATCCAAATCTCCGTCACCGTCATAATCCACCCAATTCACACTGCGGGAGTCTCCTCCGTCGTTTGATTGCGGACCTTCGGTGATCCTGGTAAACTGCTGGGCATTGAGAGTAAATGAAACAAGCAACAACATTGGTATGAAACGAACCATAGTGCCTCCTAAAGTGATACCTCCATGATATCAATAATCTGCTATCAGATGTATGTAAATGATGTTAGCGGAGATATTTTGATGACGAATGGTCGAAATTCTGTGACGAACGAAGAACAGACTGAGGGAGGTTTATGTTTTTATCCGTCGTTTTGGTGAGGGTGATTTTTTCAGCAGTTCAAGATCTTTATGAACGATGGATATTTCCTCATTCATCAACCGGTCCATTTTTTGGTGGAGCTGCTGCAGCATCAATTCCGATTTGATATTCACCTGATAATCAAGATCGGCTTTCAATCTGTCCTTCTTTTGCGCTCTGTTCTGGCTCATCATAATCACCGGCGCCTGTAAGGCAGCAACGGTCGAAAGCATAAGATTTAAGAGAATAAATGGATACTCATCAAACGGCTGTGCGATCAACTGAACTGAGTTCAGCCCGATCCAGCAAGCCATGAAAATACCGAAGGCAATGATGAACCGCCAGCTGCCGCCGAATTCAGCGATCTTGTCCGCAATTTTGTCGCCGAAACTTAATTTTTCTTTGATTTCTTCGTTCGGATTCTTTGACGTTAACGACGTGATCAGATCGTTGGTCAACTGCAGCCGTTTCGCCATTTCGGAAAGCATGGAGATGCCGACCGACGGACGTTCCATGACAAACGCAATGTAGTCATCCCGCTGCATTTCCACCAATCGGGTGTCAGTCACTGCCCGGGCGGTTGCCGTTCTCGGCGTATCGGCAAGCAGCGATAATTCTCCGAAAAATTCCCCTTGCTTCAACACGGAGAGAAGCACTTCGTTGACGGGAGGATCGACCGGAAGGATAATTTCAATTTCGCCGTTCTCGATGACGAACATCGACGAACCAGCTTGACCTTTTCTGAACAACACTTCCCCTGCTTTAACATTTTTTTCTTTCCAGAGACTGACGAGCGGAAGATGGTCAACATCCGGGAGAAGTTTAAAGATTGGTATCGAAAACAGGAATTCTTTTTTTATCATTTTTCTTTGTACCAGTCGGATGTCGGAGAATATGCCGTCAAAAGTTTTTTCTTTGCCTGATGTCGTTCCACCGCGCACTGAATCAGCCGGTCGAGCAGGTCGGGGTATGAAAGACCCGATGCTTCCCATAATTTCGGATACATGCTGATCGACGTAAATCCCGGAATTGTATTGATCTCGTTCAGAAATATTTTGCCGCTGCGCTGCACAAGAAAATCAACGCGGGCCATGCCGGCACAATCCAACACCGAGAACGCCTTCAGCGCGTACAATTGCAGTTTTTTAATCAGCGGTTTCGGCAGCCGCGCCGGAATGTGCGAGGTTGTTTTTCCGTCCACATACTTTGCGTTGTAATCGTAAAACTCGTTGGACGGGATGATTTCACCCGGCAGCGAAACGATCGGCTCGTCGTTTCCGAGCACGCTCACTTCAATCTCGCGCGGCTGTTTCACTGCCTTCTCGACGAGAATTTTTCTGTCATACCGGCCGGCAAGCTGAATGGCAGCCGTCAGTTCCTTCCGGTTGTGTGCTTTGGTAATGCCGACGCTTGATCCCTGATTCGGCGGTTTCACAAAGCAGGGATATTTAATCTTCTTTTCGATCATCACCGTGTACTGCTTCGTCTTGTTCAGATATTCGGAAAACAGAAATGAAATGCCCGGTGCAACGGGAATATTGGCATGCTCCAACAATTGTTTGGCGATCACTTTATCCATGCCAATCGCAGAACCGGCGACACCGGCGCCGACGTACGGGATGTCGGCAAGTTCGAACAATCCCTGTATGGTTCCATCCTCCCCGAACGTACCGTGAATCAACGGGATGATGACGTCGATCTTCTGAGCGTTTTGCGGAAATGCGCCGCTAATATTGACGAGCGATTGTTTGCGCGGATCGGGAAGCAGCACATGTTCCGGGAGCATTTCGATCGGCGCCTTTTCCTTGAGTAATTGGACGGCATTCACCGTGCTGAGCCAGCGTCCCTCTTTGGTAATCCCGATCGGGACAATGTCATACTTCGACTTGTCCAGCACTTTGATGACCGATGCTGCCGACACGAGCGAGACTTCATGTTCGGCAGAGCGGCCTCCGAACAGCACTCCGATTTTTAGTTTTTGATTCACAATATTCTTTCCGTTGATTTATCCGCAGCATCGCCGCGGTATGGAATTCAATGGTACCGGCTGCTTTCCGGCATGGAGTTCCACCGGTCTTCCGGAACAAAATATTTCCATAATGTCTTGGAAACATTTCGCAGCAGCACATAGCCGGCGTTGGTGCGTTCCCAACTGATATCTTTTTGATTTTTTGTTATCACACAAAAAACATAATCTCCGCCCGGCGCATTCACCAGTACGACTTCGGAACGGGATTGATTGACAGCTCCCTGCTTCGACGCTGCATGGACATAAGGCGGAATTTCGGAGAGCGCTTCTCCGTCCCAATAAATGCGGGCGAGATTCCTGTACATCCGCTCGCTGGCCCACGGAGAAATGATCGACCCGCCCCGAATTGCCGCAACGAGTTCCGCCATTTCACGCGGAGTGGTCACACCCCATCCGAATCGAGACCGCATTTCTTCGCGGCCAGGCGTCCGCGAGTTCACCCTCGTTTGTAAAAATCCGTGTTCGGACATGAGTTCGTTGATTCGCGTACCGGTCCCGGCCATTGACTGGCACCAAAGACTTGCCGTATTGTCGCTCGTCGTAATCATCAGCATCACAACTTTACTCAACACAATTCTTCCCGAATCCTTGAGTGTGCCGACAATATCCTCTCCGGGATAGAGAAGCGAATCGCGGTACATCAGCAGAGAGTCGTACTTCAATTCACCCTTCTCCACTTTATCAAACACTCCGATCATGATCGGGATTTTTATCATGCTTGCCGTCGGAAAGAGTGAATCGGCATTGATCTCGACCGTCTTCCCTGTTTTGAGATGCCGGACATAAATTCCGCATTCACCTTCAACATTCTTCGTCAATTGAAGCAATTGACGGGTCAATGTGTCATCCGGGTCAGAATAACGAGGACGTTCACGCTGCTGCGACCATGCAACACTCAAAAGCAAAAGAAGGAGAAAAATAATTTTCATAAGAACTTACTTTTTCACGCTGCCTGAATAGATCTGCTTTACTGTTTCTTTTTGGTGCTCATCCAGCGGCACTGCACCGCCGATCATTTCTGCAACAAAAGTCATGTGCGCAATTTGTTCTACTTTTTCCATTTTGTAATACGCGTCCCATAAATCGGCGCCATAGGTTACCGCTCCGTGATTGGCGAGCAGCACAGCGTCATGATTGTCAACATATTGGCTGAGCGAATCTCCGACTTCATTCGTGGAGGGAGTTGCATACGGTGCGAGCGGAATTGCACCCAATCCCGCAATAACGTCCGGAAAAACTCCTTCTTTCAACGGTATGCGCGCTGCGGCAAATCCGGTGGCATAAACGGGATGGCAATGGACGACGGCATTCACATCGCTTCTGTGACGGTAGATATATAAATGCATTTTTATTTCGGACGAAGGTTTTCTTGATCCGGCTGCATGAGCACCTTCCGGGGTTATTTCCACAAGATCTTCAATCCGCACCAAACCTTTATTGACAGAAGTAGGTGTGCAGAGAATATATCCATTCGGCAGCCGGGCGCTGATGTTGCCGTCCGTCGCAGCGACAAATCCTTTCGATTCCACACGATGGGAAATACGGACCAGCAATTCAGCAATTTCCTGCGCAGTGTGATCAGTCATTCGTCAAAACTGTTATGTTAACGGTATCGGCGTTTTCCGGAGACTGTCCGATGAAGTAATGCCGATTGATTCGTAAATTTTCAACGTCGGTTTGGACCGGTTCAGTGTGTAGAAATGAATTCCCGCAACATTGCGGTCGATCAGATCTCGTACCTGTTCGGTGGCCCAGTGAATGCCGACTTTTTCTACATGATCATCATCCTCAGCCCGTGCAAGAGCACGCAACAGCTTTGCCGGGAACCGGGCGCCAAGGGCAAGGTTAGACATTCTCACCAATCCATTTCTCGAAGTTACGGGCATAATGCCGGCAATGATGGGGACTTTGATTCCGGCGATCTCACACCGTTCGCAAAAATCGTAGAAATCCCTGTTCTCAAAAAAAAGCTGCGTGCAGATGTAATCCGCCCCCGCATCAATCTTCGCCTTCAGATATTCTATTTCCTTCAACCGGTTCGGCGTTGACGGATGACCTTCCGGGAATCCTGCAACTCCGATCCCCATCGCGGGAAAATTCTTTTTAATGAAAGCAACCAATTCCGCCGCGTAGGAAAATCCATTCTCCGGAGGAACAAAATGTGATTGTCCTTTCGGAACATCGCCACGCAGCGCCATAATATTCCGAATGCCATGCTCGCTGTACTTGGTGAGAATTTCCCTGATGTCATCCCTGCTTGCCCCGACGCAGGTAAGATGCGACACAATGGTCATCCGGGTTTCCTTTTGAAGCCGGAGAATCAGTTCCTGAGTGAGCTGTCGGGTCGATCCGCCCGCGCCGTACGTTACACTGACGTAGGATGGTTTTAACGGTGAAAGTTGTTTTATCGATTCAAACAGCGTTATTGAAGATTCTTCCGTCTTCGGGGGAAAAAACTCAAAACTGAAATGGGGTGCCGGCTGTTTGAGAATTTCTGCTATGTGCATTCATCGCTCCCGTAAATAAAAAATCCGTCCATAGTGGCGGACGGATATAGTATAGTAAAAATGTCGATGGTGTTCAAACGGTGCGTTATTTGTTCAGGATGCCGCGATACACCATTTCTGTTTTCTGAAGTTCCCGTTCAAACTCCACCAATTGTATCAAATCGAATATGAGAGGACCGAATGTCTTGTCATGAAGATTGACTATCTCCAAATGTTTTGCACAGAGAGTAACTCCGTTCTTATATTGACGAATGCCTCCCTGTTCAGCTCCATTTTCATTTTCGACCAGGAACAATACATCAATCTTCAATGTATTGCCGCAACCCGGCCACTGACAACACATGTTGTCCCTTTTCAGAACATATTTACGAAGTTCATCGTTATTTCGGTGAATATGTTGTTCAGCGTTTGCCATAGGTTCGCGCATTATTTTCGACCAATATATAGGATTTCTTCCCGAAGGCAAGAGACGATGGACACAATTATTTTTGATTATGAACGTTGCTCTCTCAAAACAACGTTTAACGACGCCGGAATCATTGAAATTTCAGCTTTTTTCAATTTCCACCCGAATATTTCCCCATCCCCATGGATTGGAAATCCGGCGTCAGATTCGATTGTGAGGGCGGAAGTGTTGAATATTTCAATATGTTTTTTGCCTGTATGAGTTCCGTTCATAACAAACGGAAGAATCGGAAGCACGGTTAAAACGGAATTTCCGGCAACACCACAAACTTCAAAGATGCCGTCATCCGGGCGGGCATTCGGTGTCAATTTAAAACCGCCACCCTCCCATTGTCCGTTCCCGACACAAATGAGAAAATATGAATTGCTCCACGTTCTACCGTTGCTAGTAATAGAAAATAGATGGGGTTTATATCCTGCGATGGTCCGAAGCAATGCGGAGAGATACAACGGAATTCCCCTCAATCTGCGAATTGTACTTACTTTTTTGGCAACGGCTGCATCGAAACCCAAACCGATTGAATTAAAGAATTTTCGTTCGGTGATGGAACCGTCGTCATGATGCAGCCGGACCGAACCGGTATCGAATTTTTTTATCGTCGGATATGAGAGGAGGGGAATCAACGCCGCAGGATTATCCGGTGCATTAACGATTCTTGCGAAATCATTTCCTGATCCTTCGCTTAACACCGCAAGCGCACAGGAAGATCCGATGAGTCCGGTTGCAACTTCATTCACCGTTCCGTCGCCGCCCACGGCAACTACGATGGATGATGATATCGCTGCGGTACGTGCGAGCTCGGTAGCGTGTCCGGGACCGGTCGTGCGAAAATATTCAGTGGTGAACGGCGCTTGATGGATGACCGATTGCAGCGCCGCTTCAATCTGCGCTGCCTTTCCGCGTCCGGCTGCCGGATTAAGAATAAATGTGATATGGGGGGCTGGCGTCATTCGTACCGAAGGGCGTCGATGGGATTCAACTGAGCCGCTTTGCGTGCAGGGTAGAGTCCGAAAAATATTCCGACGGCGGCAGAAAATGCGAATGCCAGGATGATGGACGCCGGCGAGACGAGCGTTGTCCATCCCGCAAACGTTGAAATGAGATGGGACGAGAGAATGCCCAGCGCCATGCCGATCAAACCGCCAAGTATGCTCAGGACGATCGCCTCAATCAAAAATTGCATAAGAATGTTATTTCCCGTTGCGCCCACAGCCATGCGGATTCCGATTTCTTTTGTTCGTTCCGTTACGGAGACAAGCATGATGTTCATGATGCCGATACCGCCGACAAGTAATGAAATAGAAGCGATGGATGCAAGTAAAATTGTCAATACTTGCGATGTGGACTGTGCTGCCGTGGCGATTTCCGTTTGATTTCTGACGGTGAAGTCGTTTTCATCCCACGGCTGCAGTTTGTGCCGTGCGCGCAGGATGTCCGTAATCTGCTGCTGGGCATCTTCCATCGCATCTTCACTGACAGCCGATGCGAGAATATTGCTGAGGTACGTCTGTCCGGTCATCTTTTTCAGCACCGTTGTGTACGGAGCGATGACGATGTCATCCTGATCGGTACCCTGAGATGACTGACCTTTCATCGAGAGAACTCCGATGACTTTAAACGGCATGCTGCGAATTCTTATCACAGAACCGACCGGATCGTTTCCCTTGAATAAATTGTCGACGATTGTCTGACCGATAACGCACACTTTCGTCGCACTGCGCACATCGGCATCCGTAAAAAATTGTCCTTCTGCGATCGGCCAGCTTCGAATGGAAAAATATTCCGGAGTTGCACCGATGATAGAAGCCCTCCAGTTCTGATCCTGATAAATCAGCTGGGCGCCGCTTCTCACGGAAGGTGATGCAGCCGAAACGGAAGGACATTGAGTCTGAATGGCCTTTAGATCTTCGGGAGTGATGGATGCAGATGTTCCGGTACCGGACCGGACGCCGCCCTGATTAAACGAACCGGGAAAAATAAGAATGACGTTCGTACCGAGGGAGGCGATTTGCTGTCGTATATTTTCCTGCGCTCCGGTGCCGACCGCCATCATGGCGATGACGGCGCCGACGCCGATAATAATACCGAGCATCGTCAGGAACGACCGCACTTTGTTCCGTGTCAGAGAAACGAGCGCGATTTCAAACGTATCGAGGAGACCCATCATCATAACCGGCGCGGTACTCCCCCGCTTTGACGCTGCTGGTTGAACGGCGACGACGTTTGCTGCTGCTGTCCCCGCTGGGAGAGTGTACCGATGACGATTTCCTGTCCTTCTTCAATTTTCCCTCTGACAACTTCGGTGTAAGTGCCGTCCGAAATACCGGTGCGGACCATGATCGGCTCAAGTTTTTTGTTTCCGTTCATGATCCAGACTCTGGCAGCGGACCTCTGCGGCATTCTTCGCTGCATTGATTGCTGGCCGCCGGATCGTCCGGCCTCCGTACCTTCACGCTGCGACCTCTCCGACCATTGACGGCGCCGTTCGGTTCGTGCAGAATCGCTCCCCTGACCACCGTTCTGCGTTGAATCATTCTGCTGCTGAATAAATCCTTCGGGAGGAGTGAATCGCAAAGCAACGGTGGGAATTTTTATTACGGATTCCCTTTTCGTTATCAGAATGGTCACTGTTGCCGTCATACCCGGCAGTAATTTTAAGTCAGGATTCGGCACATCGATAATGACGGTGTAATTGACAACGTTCTGCTCAGTTTTCGGGGAGAGCCGCACCTGCCGGACTGAACCGTGAAAAACCATATCCGGATGTGCATCAACGGTGAACGAAACTTCCTGGCCGTTTTCTACTTTGCCGATATCTGCTTCGTCCACATTTGCCTGCACCTGCATTTTTGTCAAATCGTTGGCGATGGTAAAGAGCGTCGGTGCGGACAAACTAGCGGCGACGGTTTGACCGACATCCACCGCGCGAGAGATGATCACGCCGTCAATGGGAGATTTAATTGTGGCATAGCGGAGATTGATCTTTGCCCGTTCAACCTGTGCGATTGATTGCTTCCGAGCCGCATCATTTCCTTCATACTGTGCAAGCACTGCATCGTAATCTGCCTGCGACGCCAGTCCTTTTTCGAGCAGGGTCTGTATTCGTTCAAAACTCCGTTTTGATTCGTTGTATTGAGCGGTCGTTCTCTGCAGACTGGCTTCCGCATCCCGCACGCTCGCCTCCAAAAATGTCGGATCGATTTGTGCAACAACTTGTCCCGCTTTTACCTTGTCATTAAAATCGACATTGATCAATTTTAATGTACCGGAGACCTGAGAGCCGACCTGAACGGTTCGGACCGCATTCACCGTGCCTGTTGCTGTTACAACAAGCTGCATGTCGCCGCGGGAAACTTTTTCAAATCGGAATTTTATCTCTTCGGTGCCGTTGCTGGAATAATAATAATAGCCGGTTGTACCGCCGAATAAAATGACGGCTGCGGCTGTGAGGAAGAATGATTTTCGCATGCTGATCTTTTCATTTAATAAATTGAACGACAATTGGACAATCACCGTCCTCACAAAGTTTAGTCACTTTGCGTCGATTCCATCAAAGAATCGGGAAGCATCCGGGCGGACACTTCCCGATAATTGGTTTTATTTTGCTTGCATTTCGCCGGCATCAACGGCGCAAATTGCCACCATATTGACAATATCCGTAACTTCCGCCCCCCGCTGAAGAACGTGTACCGGTTTCGCCATTCCCATCAGAATCGGACCGATGAGTTCCGCTTCGCCGATTCTTCCCATAATCTTGTAGGCAATATTTGCCGAATTGAGACTCGGGAAGATCAGCACGTTCGCTCCTCCTTTCAGCGTGCTGAACGAAAATTCTTTTTCCAGAATTTCCGGCGTCAATGCCGTATCCGCCTGCATTTCTCCGTCGACCATTAAAGAAGGATCCTTCATTTTAATGATTTCGACCGCCCGTTTGATTTTTTCGGAACGTGCGTGCTTCGTGCTGCCGAAATTGCTGAACGAGAGCATCGCAATTCTCGGAACAATGTCGAATCGTTTTACGGTGCTTGCCGTGAGGAGCGCAATTTCCGCCAACGTTTCGGCATCCGGATCGATATTCACCGTCGTGTCGGAGAAAAAATAGGTTCCTTTTTTTGCGATGACGGCGTACATGCCGGAAACATTTTTAATGTT
>CAZQSI010000018.1:0-7875 GCA_964596155.1 uncultured Chitinophagaceae bacterium | reverse complement strand
TTTTTTATTTTCTCCTCGTTCCCCACCAGAATCGGCAGCGCGATGTTCTGATCGACGAGAATCTGAGCTGCGCGCAGAATTTTTTCTTCTTCACCTTCCGGGAAGATGATCTTCTGCATTTTTTGACGCGCTTTGGTAAACAACAGGTTGGTAAACTGTTTCGATCGGCCGAGACGCTCCTCCAGTTTGTCCCCGTAGGTCTCCCAATCCTGCATGGTCACCCGGGCAACGCCGCTGTCGACCGCGGCTTTTGCCACTGCCGTTGCCACGCAGCGAAGCGCTCTGGGGTCGAGCGGTTTCGGAATGATGTACTCTTTACCGAATCGGATCGGTTTCCCACCGTATGCTTTGATGACGGAATCGGGCACGTCTTCCTTTGCAAGTTCCGCAAGTGCGAACACTGCCGCTTTTTTCATCTCCTCGTTAATCGTGGTTGCCCGGACATCGAGCGCACCGCGGAAAATGAAGGGGAAGCCTAGCACATTGTTGACTTGATTCGCATAATCCGATCTTCCTGTTGCGATGATCGCGTCATTCCGCACACTCAGGACATCCTCAGGAGAAATTTCCGGATCAGGATTCGCCATTGCGAAAATAATCGGATTCGGCGCCATCGATTTTACCATTTCTTTCGTTACGCTGTCCTTCACCGATAAGCCGACGAACACATCGGCACCGACAAGCGCTTCCGCCAACGTCCGCGCATTTGTTTTGTTCTGAAATTGTTCCTTGTATTGATTCATATCGTTCGTGCGTCCCTGATAGATGACGCCCTTCGAATCGCACATGATCAGATTTTCTTTTTTAACGCCGAGAGCAATCTGAAGATTGGCGCAGGCAATGGAAGCCGCTCCCGCACCGTTATAGACCACCTTTACTTCATCAATCTTTTTCTTCCCAATCTCCAGCGCATTCAGCAGCGCTGCGGCGGAGATGATCGCCGTGCCGTGCTGATCATCGTGAAACACGGGAATGTTCATTGATTTCCGCAATTCTTCCTCCACAACGAAACAGTCCGGCGCTTTTATATCCTCCAGATTTATTCCGCCGAATGTCGGTTCAAGGGCTTTGACGATGGTGATGATCTCGGCGGAAGTTTTTGCATTGATTTCTATGTCGAAGACGTCGATGTCCGCGAATTTTTTAAAGAGGACCGCTTTCCCTTCCATCACCGGTTTGCCTGCCTCCGGTCCGATGTTGCCGAGTCCAAGAACTGCTGTGCCGTTGGTGACCACCGCAACAAGATTTCCTTTTGCCGTATATTGAAAAACGTCTTCCGGATTTTTATGTATTTCTAGACAGGGGACGGCAACACCGGGTGTATATGCAAGCGAAAGATCCCGTTGCGTGGAAAACGGTTTTGTCGGAGTGATTTCAAGCTTTCCTTTTCGCCCGTGGCTGTGATAATCCAGAGCTTCCTGATCGCGAATTTTTATTTCCATAATAACCTCGTTTTTTCGTTAAGGGAGATTCCCTTGTGGTGTTTCAGCAATAATTCCGCCCATATTCTGCGGAAATGAGATGTGTACTTCTGTGCTAATTTTTCAGCGGAACGTTGACTCTCAACCGCCAGTCGCTTGTTCCCTGCAGGTTCGGACTCACTTCAAAATTGTACAATGCTGCATCGACATATGCGTCAAGAACATTCAGCACATATGTGATGGCGATATACCATCCGAATTGATTCCGTTGATTTTTATAAAAATCCCTCAAGCCGCGGAGCTGCAAATCTCCCGACGGCTGAACGGCAGTGATAGAAGTGTCGTATTGAAATTGATACGTTTTATACAGCTTGTCCTGATTGTCGTACACGGAATAAAAATAGTATCCAAGTCCCCACACGACGGGAGCTTTCCAGTACGATTCATTATAGAGCTGACCTGCTCCGGGCAGCAGAAGTGATCCGAACGTTGCGATCGTCGTTGATTTCGGCGGTAAGAGCACGGTGTCGGCAATCCCGATCTGGGCGGCAATCAGCGAGTCTTCATTCAAATAAAGCAGCGAATCCTGTTGCGGGATAAAAAAGAGTGGGCTGCTGATCGGCTTTTCGTACCGCGAAATCACCTGTGCCGTCCCGATGGATGCACAGATCATCAGGACTATCTGCAGATATAATCCAATGTGTTTCATTCAGGGAATCAGCGCGACAACTTCAATTTCCACCAATCCGTCTTTCGGAAGACGGGCAACTTCAACGGTCGAACGGGCCGGTGACGCCTCGCCGAAATATTTTGCGTAGACTTCGTTCATGGCGGCAAAGTCGTTGAAGTTTTTCAGAAAGACGGTGGTCTTTACCACATGTTTAAAATCCGTATGCGATGCAAGAAGGATTGCTTTCAGATTTTCGCATACCTGAGCCGTCTGTTCCTGAATTGTTGTTCCTACCATCTCTCCGGAGACGGGATGAAGTGCAATTTGTCCAGCGGTGAATAATAACTGTCCCTGAACCGCAACAGCCTGATTGTACGGACCGATCGGAAGCGGTGCTTTTTCTGTCTTAATAATTGTTTTCATGGCAGTGTCGATATGGATCTGTGAGTAAAGAGGAAAGGAGATGAAGAATATGACGGGGAACCATTTCATGGCCGGTATGCAGGTCAGGAATCGAGCAAATCGATCAGCCGTTCCAGATCGTCATCATTGTAATATTCTATACCGATCTCGCCTCCCCCGCCGGAACTTTTCCGGATAGTGACTTTTGTGCCGAATCGATGGCGGAGTTTTGTTTCAATCTGCTGAAAGGATGAGTCGCCGCGCAGTCCGGAGGGTTTCGACGATTTTTTTGATTTTGCGCCAGTACTGCGCCCTTTTACCTCGTCCTCGATGCGGCGGACCGACCATCCGTCATCAATAATTTTTGCAAACAGCTTCAACTGTTTTTTTTCATCGGCGACGCCGAGCAAAGCACGTGCGTGCCCCATGGAAATCTTTTCCGTCCGGACGCCGTGACGGATTTTTTCAGGAAGCTTCAACAGTCTCAGAAAATTGGTAACGGTGGAGCGGTCCTTCCCGACTCGTTCACCCACTTGATCCTGTGTCAGAAAACATTCTTCAATCAATCGTTTAAACGAGAGTGCAATTTCGATGGGATTAAGGTTTTCACGCTGAAGATTTTCCGTCAACCCCATTTCAAGCATTTCTGCATCGGTGCCGACGGAAATAATGTAGGCGGGAATGGTCTTTCGTCCCAGTTCCTGTGACGCACGCACCCGCCGTTCGCCGGAAATAAGTTGGAAAGTTCCACCCGTCATCCTCCGCACCGTGATCGGCTGAATGATACCGTTCTGCGCAATGGACTGTTTCAATTCATCGAGCGACCGCTGATCAAAATCCAAACGGGGCTGAAACGGATTGGGGGAAATTCTCGCAATGTCAATCTCGAGCGTGGAAGATTGCTGCGTCCGTTCGGCAGAAGCAGGCACGGCAGAGGGTGCCGCGCTGTCGGGAATCCGGGGGATGAGCGCACTCAACCCTTTTCCCAACACTGATTTTTGTTTTTGGTCTGCCATTCGTTATGCTGATTGTGAGATTGATTTTATCGACGCCGATCGGTGAGCCGACCGCTGCCGTTCATAGTTTTTCATCACTTCTTTTGCGAGATCAATGTAATGTTTGCTGCCGGCCGATACCGCATCGTACAGCAGAATCGGTTTGCCGAAACTCGGCGCCTCGCTTAACCGGACGTTCCGAGAGATGATGACGGAAAAGACTTTGTCGCCGAAATATTTTTTCACTTCATCCACGATCTGATTGGACAACCGGAGCCGGGAATCGAACATTGTCATCAGCACTCCTTCAATATCCAGCGATGGATTAAAGGTTTTTTTCACGCCGTTAATCGTGTTCAACAGCTGACCGAGTCCTTCCAAAGCATAATATTCGCACTGCACAGGAATCAGCACGGAATCGCTCGCCGTGAGTGCATTCAACGTGATCAAACTGAGAGAGGGAGGGCAATCGATGATGATGTATTCGAATTTTTTCCGGATCGGAGCCAGTGCCGTCCGAAGTTTCTGTTCCCTGTTTTCTTCATTCACCAGTTCGACTTCCAGACCGACCATATTAATGTGCGACGGCAAAATGGAAAGGAACGGCATGGAGGTCCGCAGCACTGCCTCTTCCGCGCTGACATTCCCGTAAATCACTTCGTAGGCGCTCCGTTCGAGCATTTTGCTGTCAACGCCGATACCGCTTGTGGCATTTGCCTGGGGATCGATGTCAATTAAAAGCGTTTCATGTTCCGACGCCGCCAGCGATGCAGCGAGATTTACCGCCGTTGTGGTTTTACCCACGCCCCCTTTTTGGTTCGCGATGGCGATAACTTTTCCCATGAATCACTTCAATTTGGTTGAAAAATTCTTATTTTTATTTCAAATACTGAGTCAATATACTTCATTTCAAAAATGGAAGCAACGGATTTACTTTGTTATTAAGGCGCGTATGGAAAAGTACATTGTTATCGGAATCGGAGGGTTTTTTGGAAGTATTGGCCGCTTCTGGATTGCTTCGATCATGCAAAACAGAACCGAAAGCCTCTTCCCGTACGGCACAATGGCGGTCAACATTGCCGGCTGCTTTCTGATCGGACTACTGATGACGTTGTTTCAGGAAAGGATCGCTGTCGGTCAAAACCTGAAGTTGTTTCTGATCGTCGGAATTCTGGGAGGATTTACAACTTTTTCATCGTTCAGTTATGATACCTTCGCAATGGTAAAGTCGGGAAATCTGCTTGGAGCCGGATTGAATGCCGGACTAAGCATGTTCGGCTGCCTTGCCGCAACATGGGCCGGATTTTACGCCGGGGAAAATTTTTGATCACTGAAAGACATCACTGGCATTAAACCGATATCCCCGCAAAAATTCACCGGCACTCATTCTTTTTTTTCCTTCCTGCTGCAACTCGAGCACTTCTATTACATGATCTGCCGTCGTTACAAACAACCGATTCTCAGCAACAATGATTGCTCCGGCCGATTCGCCATGAGGTACTCCGCTCACTTCGTCGAGTACGCGCCGGGTACGATAAATTTTAATTGCTGTTTTTTGATGCATCGTCCAGGCGGCCGGATGCGGGGAAAGTCCCCGCACAACATTATGAATCGAATCGGCGGATTGGTTCCACCGGATGCGGCACGAATCCTTGAATAATTTTGGCGCCGGCGATGCAAGAGCATCATTTTGTTCGACGGGATGAATGTTTCCCGTTTCGATCAACCGGACCGTTTCCAGCACAGCTTCCGATCCGATGCCGGAAAGCAGATCATGCAATTCTCCCGCATTCATATCTTCGCCGATGGGACATGTTCGTTGAAGAATGATATTGCCCGTGTCAACTTTTTCCCTGAGAAAAAATGTCGTCACTCCCGTTTCCCGTTCGCCGTTGATGATTGCCCAATTGATCGGTGCGGCTCCTCTATATCGCGGCAGGAGCGACGCATGCAGATTGAACGTGCCGAGCCGCGGAATTGAGAAGACTTCTTTTGGAAGGATCCGGAAGGCAACGACCACCATTAGATCAGGGTTGATGGAGGCAATGTCGGCAGCGAAACGGGGATCGTTGAGCGCATCGGGCTGCAGAACGGGAATGGAATGGCGAAGCGCGAATTCCTTTACCGGAGTTGCACTGACCTGTTGTCCTCTTCCCCTCGGCTTATCCGGAGCGGTCACAACGGCAACGACGTTCCGATTGCTGCTGACAAGAGTTTGCAGACTTGGCACGGCAAATTCCGGTGTTCCCATGAATACTATCTTCATTGTTCTTTCCGAATAAACCGCCCCACCCTAATCACATGAGCGGCATGCAGTGACGGTGCGGGAAGTTACTTCTTCTTTTTTGTTTTCGATTTTTCGTCGGGCGCGATGACGACATCGTACGGAATCTCAAGATCGCCCTTCATCACTTTCTTCAGTTTCGACCGCAGCAAAGTTTTTTTCGTGGACGAAAGATGATCGATGAAGAGGATGCCGTTCAGATGATCCATTTCATGCTGAATCACACGGGCAAGCAAACCGTCAACTTCCAATTCCATTTCTTCCATATTGATGTCGTCGTACACCACCGTAATCTTTTCCGGCCGACGGACATTTTCGCGGATCTCCGGAATGCTGAGACAACCCTCTTCCATTTCCCACTCGCCCTCTTCTTCGATGATTTCAGGATTGATCATCACTATCGGTTTCGTTCCTTTACCGGACTCCAGCTCGGATATATCAACCACAAGAATCTGCTTCAATTCTCCCACCTGATTGGCCGCCAATCCGATGCCGCTTGATGCATTCATCGTTTCGAACATATCCTGAATAAGTTTGATCTCCTCGTCGCCCACTTCGGGCACAGGTTTCGCTTTTTTCTTCAATACATCGTTGCCGTACAGATAAATTGGTAATATTGCCATAGCGATTGAACTGGGTGAATAAATATGAGGTACAGGCGTTACTGCAAAACTCTGCGGGCTCCGGTGTACCGTTTCTTATAATACGATGAATACAGGGATGATAATGTCACGCCGAAACTGACGCTCGCATGCGCAAACATATCGTCGCCGATATAAATGCCGACGTGAGACGGATCCTGCCCTGTCGTGTTAAAAAAGATCAGATCCCCGAATTCAAGATTCTCGCGGGAGACCGGTCTGCCGAGCGTGACCTGCTCCTCCGTTGTCCGCGGCAAACTCATCCCTCCGCTCGTCCTGAAAATCTCTCTGGAAAAAGCAGAACAATCGATCCCCTGCTTGGTTTCCCCTCCCCACAAATACGGCGTTCCCATCCACCCGAGAATTGCATCCATCATTTTTTGTTTTTCAAATTTTCCGGGGAGAGAAATATCAGCCGGCGGCGGAGCAGCGGTTTCTTTTTTGGGTGCCGCTGCCGATGGACGCGCACTGCTGAATCTCCGGGCGACGCTGCCGACATCAACTTTTTTATCGTCTTCTTTTGTTTCTTCCTCTATGACTTCGGAGGAGAAACGGACCGATCCTTTGGCAGTACTTTTCGAATTGCTCTTTTCATCACTGCTGCCGGAGAACCTGGGCGATGACGTGCCGCATCCTCCGGCAATAAGCGCCGACATCAGGAGAACAAACGAAAAGCCCCATCCAGTAAACAGAAGGGGCTTTTGGGTACACCGGTTCATCATGAATTAACCGAGATACGAACGAAGATTTTTGCTTCGCGAAGCGTGACGAAGACGGCGGATTGCTTTTTCCTTAATCTGCCGGACGCGCTCGCGGGTGAGATTGAATTTTTCACCGATCTCCTCCAGCGTGAGTGAATGTTCCTTATGCAGACCGAAATACAATCGTATCACTTCGGATTCACGTTCGCTTAACGTTGCCAGCGCTCGTTTTACTTCCTCCTTCAACGATTCATCCATCAGAATGGAATCGGGCGACGGCTGGCGTTCATCCTGAATCACATCCAGCAGCCGGTTATCTTCTCCCTGCGCAAACGGCGCATCGACGGAAAGATGCCGACCTGAGATTTTCAGCGTGTCCGCCACTTCGAACACCGACATGTCGAGTTCTTCGGCAAGCTCGCTTGCGCTCGGTTCGCGTTCGAACTCCTGCTCCAGCTGACTGAATGCTTTGCCGATTTTGTTCAGCGCACCGACGCGGTTCAGCGGAAGACGTACAATGCGGGATTGCTCGGCGAGCGCCTGAAGGATTGACTGACGAATCCACCAGACTGCATACGAAATGAATTTAAATCCGCGGGTTTCGTCGAATCGTTTTGCCGCTTTGATCAAACCGAGGTTTCCTTCGTTGATAAGATCGCCGAGCGAGAGTCCCTGATTCTGATACTGCTTTGCAACGCTCACGACGAACCGGAGATTTGCCTTGGTCAGTTTCTCCAGCGCTCTCTGTTCTCCTTTTTTGA
>CAZQSI010000017.1:0-49437 GCA_964596155.1 uncultured Chitinophagaceae bacterium | reverse complement strand
AGAGAATATTCTAATCAATTTCAATTTCTTTTGATTTGTAAAGTAAATAATCACCAAGGAATGGGCCTTCGGACGCATTCCGGTTGAAGAACAAAAAAAAAGGACGGCCATACAGCCGTCCCGGTGTTCATCTCAGACTTTCGATTCTGCTATTTCATGAGCGTCATCTTTTTCGTTGAAACGTGACCGCCCGATCGCAGCTGATACACATACATTCCGCTTGCAAGCGCAGAAGCATTGAACTGGACGGAATAATTTCCGGCGGACATCACATTATCCGCGAGCACCGCAACTTCTCTCCCGATCATGTCATACACTTTCAGCGATACAGATCCGGACGCAGGAAGCGAGAAACTGATCGTTGTCGATGGATTAAATGGATTTGGATAATTTTGGCCCAATGCAAAGACTGTCGGAGTACTTCCTAAAGTCACTTCAACGGCCTGGTGATACTCAAAATTTCCGTCACGGTCGATTTGTTTTAATCGATAAGAATATGTTCCGGATTTTTCTGTTTTATCTGTGAACGAATATTCTTTCGGAGCATGGGTTGTTCCGTTTCCTTCAACGAATCCGACTCTTGTCCATGCAGGATGTCCGCCGGCTTCAATAAGCCGGACATCTGCCGCACGGCGTTCGATTTCAAATCCATAATTGTTCACCTCCGTTGTAGTCTTCCACCGAAGTTCGGCATTCATCTGAGAAGCAGAAACTGTGAAGGATGTCAGTTCAACCGGCAGAGGAACAATATTCGGATTATTACTTCCCAGCCACATGGGAGAATTGAAAAGTGTAAGATCGTTGTTTTGTGCAGAGGCATCATCTACCGATGACCCGCTCCCTTCGTCAAAATGGTAGAGCCCGACGGTATTTCCGTCCGTTACAAAGACGGTAGTTGGGACATCAAAATTAGAGGTATATCTAGCAACATCAGATACCCGGACCTCATCGATTTCTCCATGGAATTTATAGGAAACACTATCACCGCCGATGAAGAGATTCGTGTACGGTGTGATTGGATTCGTGGTGGGACTGCCGATTGAAATTGCCTCTCCATTCATATACATTGACCATGTTCCGCTATTTCGTACCACTGCGAGATGAACCCAGCTATTCGTTGGAGGGATGGAATCGGACACAGCCCATTGCAGTGCTGAAACCAAGAGGGCAATTTTGTTATTCGTATAAAGATATAATCCGTATCCGTCTGTACCGGCATATCCGTTTGTAACAATTCCCTGAACGATTCCTGTATTCGTACCGTCCCACTTAATCCATGCTTCAAGTGTTACATTGTCCGTTGCGGTTGTTGCGACACCACCTGCTTTTGCATATTGGTTTGATGCACCCCCGAAGTTCACCGTTCTTCCCCATACGGATGAGACCGTTGTAAAACTGAGTTCACTTCCGGAAACATATGTACTGTCACTTTTTCTTTGAGCAATAACTTTGTAATAGTATTTTGTCCCGTCGGATAACCCGGTTAACGATACGGAGACCGAAGCGGTACTATTCCCTGATACTGTATCGGGAATAGCCGAAACGCTGTCTGGATATACACCGCTGGATGTACCATATAAAAATCGTACTGCAGCAGTATCTCCTCCGGGGTTAACGGATCCACTTAATGTTGCGGTCGTTGTACCATAACTTGTTACTGCCCCCGTTGATACGGACATTGGATAGATGTTTGATAATGCTTGAAGAGAAGGATATGCTGAGCTAACGATTTGCCAGGTATTCGTGAAATCCCACCCCGCATTAGTGAATGTCGATGAGGTCTGCATTTCAGAAGTAGTTTTTCCCGCTGTTCCGCTTCCGCCCCCACCGGAGAAAGTTCCGGAAGTTGTTGTGTTCCAAAAACAATTTGATGTAACTCCTGAACCGGCAAGACTTCCCACAAATCCGAAGACGCTGATACTGCCTGTTACTAATCCAGTACTGTAGCAATTGGTTATTGTGCCATTTAAAAATCCTGAAAATCCGCCAACTGTATTGCTCGATGCTGAGCCGACATTACCTGTTGCATAGCAGTTGGAAGCAGACGATCCTGTAAACATATATCCGATAAGCCCGCCCATATAAGTTCCATTCCCGCTTACTGAGCATGTCGAATAACTGATATTCACACTGCAACCATTTTCTAAATAACCTATCAATCCTCCAACATAAAAACTGGAACTGGTAATGCTACCTGTCGAATAACAATTCTTCACAGTACCTGTTTTTAGATATCCCACCAACGCAGCAGTAAATGTATTTGAATTGGTAATATTGACATCCGTTAATCCCAGACGGGCGATGGAAGAATCGACGGCGCTCTCAACATATCCGAACATTGCAGCAAATTGAGCTGTTGTGTTTATTGACAGACCGGAAACAGCATTCCCGCCACCGTCGTAAAATCCTGTAAATTTCGTCGTTCCATTTCCAATAGGAATAAATCCGAGACCACTGTTATAGAAATCCCCGCCGAGTTGAAAATCGCTTGCCAGAAAACTTATATCTGCCGTTTGGATGAAATACTTCGACCATTCCCCGGAATTTTCCGACAAGTATTTTAGATCAGCCTTTGAGGATATTTGGTACGGATTGCCCGCAGTTCCCGACCCCCCGCTGTAACTTTGCGCCCATAATGCAGCGGAAAGAAATAAACCGATCGCTGCGACGAGAAGACACCGTGTAATAAATGCACCCATGTTAACCTCCATTGATTGAATGAATTGTTGATTTATTGATGTATGAAATCCGAAATCGCGAACAAATTTTCCTTTGAGACAAATCCTTTCGCTCCTGCTTCTTCTGACGCCCGACGGAATGCTTCGTCTTTGTTATCCGTAATCATCACGATACACGCAGCGGGATGTTTCGAGATGATCTGTCGAGTTGCTGAAATACCGTCCAACACCGGCATGTTAATATCCATTACGACCCAGTCGGGATGATGTTGTGCGTAAATCGATACCGCCTCTTCACCGTTCCCGCATTCAAAAACGATATCCGTCGTTTTGGCCGCTACTCCCCGGATCGCTTTCCGCATCGATGCATTATCTTCGGCGATCATTATCTTCATAAGAAACCTAAATTGTTTTTCATCATATACTGATAACAGTATAATGAACAGGCAAAAGGTTCTCTATCGGTAGAGCTACGGAATTCTATAGGTAGTAGTACGGCGGGCGAAAAGAATGAACAAAGCTGTTGGTATTTAGACTACTATTTTCTTCGGGTGGGTATTCTAAGATAAATGCGTTGATAAAAAATCCGGGATTCCGGATTGGATGACAATGAATCTCTTGTATTCGCGGAAACGGCTTGAATTACAAAAAATAATTTTAACCACCCTCCCAATCAAATAGCAGATGACTTGTCCTGCCATTTTTAATGGGGGATCCTAAACCGCTTATTGGGAAGCCGTTGAGAATCTTTAAAAGAGTGGAAATTACAGATTATTTTTGTTTTCTATGGCAAAGCGAAGGAGTGCGTTTTGTCCCTGGAGTTGCAGTTTAGCTGAGATGTGGCTTCTGTGGGAATCAATGGTGCGGTGACTGACAAACAACTCTTCCGCAATCTCTTTAGTGGTCTTATCTTGACTGATCAATCTCAATATTTTTCGCTCTGTCTGTGTTAATAACGAAATATTTGACACATCAGCATGGGTAACGGAATGTTCTTGCATCCTGGAAATGGTAAAAGTCGAAAGAATGGGACTAATATAATGTTTCCCTTCTTTCACTGCATGAACTGCGTTCACAATATCAGTAACCGTTCCATCTTTCAGTACATATCCGCGTGCACCGGCATCGATGGCGGCGGAGAAAAAACTCTCATCGCTGTGCATCGTCAGAATAATCACTTTGCACGGAAGTTTTTTCGATTTGATCAATCTCGCCATTTCGATGCCGGACATGACGGGCATATCAATATCCGAAAGAACGATATCCGGTATCAATTCTTCGATCTTTTTCAGTGCGTCCGCTCCGTTGCCCGCTTCTCCGCACACTTCAAAATCCACCTCTGCCTCAATCAGATCACGGAGTCCTTTTCTCATGATCGCATGATCATCCGCAATGAAGATGCTCACAATTTTCTTCTTGTTCTTTTCAGACATCTGAACTCCTCCGGGGGAATCGGAACGTAAATGTTGTCCCATGATTCCGTGATGAGTCGACGGTATAGTTCCCGCCAAGCAATTGTACGCGTTCGTTAATATCGCTCATGCCCAAACCGGAGGTCTTCTTGGCAGAATGATCAATCCCTTTGCCGTCATCGGCGATAGTCATTACCATCCCATTCGATTCCAATAACAGTTTGACGGTTACTGTTGACGCCTCCGCATGCTTTAAAATGTTATTGATCAATTCCTGAATGATCCGAATAATGTTGATCTCCAGCTCTTTTGCAAAAAATCCATCCACAGATTCAATCTCGCCTATCACAGCGATTTTCTTTGCATTGCGAACGCGGTTGAGTAACGCTTTGATTGTTTCGGTCACTCCCAGTCTGTCAAGTTCAGGGGGCCGAAGGTCATGGGATATGGTTCGGACCTCCGTCATAATATTTGATGCGGCGGCGGATTGTTCCTCCAGCAATTCCCGTATTCCATTATCCAAATCAGGATCGCGTAATTTTAATTGAAGCTGATGTTTCAGTACCAACAATTCCTGCCCGATACCGTCATGCATTTCCCGCGCGATTCGTTTCCGTTCATCCTCCTGACGTTCAAGAAGGAGCTGTGAAAATTGGTGCTGCCGCTGTTTCTCCTCCTCAAATTGCCTGTCATGCAATCGCTTCAGTCTCTTTTTGTTCCAGGTATCAAATGTTATGATAGCGATGCCAAAGAACAAGAGATACGCTGCAAACGCCCACCAGGTGCGATACCACGGAGGCAAAACGGTAAATGTAAACTCCGCAATCCGGCTCTCCGTATCGTAAAGATTCTTTGCTTTCACCCGGTAGGTATATTTCCCCTCATCGAGATTTGTATAAATGGAATATGCATCGGTTGACCATGTTGACCAGCCGGAATTGTATCCGACCAACTGGCTGCTAAACAATGTTTTCCGTTCGTTGTCAAAATGCGGGGCGGCAGCTTCAAACTTAATGTCATTGAGATCGTACGGCAGAACTATTGTTGAATCATGACTGTCGTACCGTAGTATACTATCTCCTTTTACTGTTACTTTCCTGATGAGTGTGTTGAATCCTGCGTCATAATTTTTTGAATCCAATTGACGGTCGTACCGATATAATCCTTCTGTCGTGCCGAACCAGACTACACCGCTCGGTTCAGTCAACACTGTGTTAAATTCCATTCGTTCAAACCACCGAAAGGGCTTATCGATCCACTCATATTCACCATAGGTGCCCTTTGTTAATATACCCGGATTGTGAACCTTGTTTGACCACGGTATGACCACGATTGAACCGTCTTCTGTTTCGGTGATCCTGCCGATGGATTGAGTGCCATTGTGCAGCATTGGATGGATGGCAGAGTACAGTGCAAATGAATCGTTCTTTTCATGATAGCGGTATAGACCATGATCGGTTGCAAAAACAATCTCATTCTTAAGCATATAGGGAAGAACCGTGGTTAGCGTCGGAAGTCCATCATCTTTTGTATAATACCGTATCTCTTTTGGTTCTGTGATATTCCTCCTATCCATCCTCACACGAATCACGCCGGCATTATACGTCCCAAGCCAAAGATCACCGTTTGCATCTTCCATGATTCGCCGAATATTGTCCTTCACTCCTCGGATAACTCCTTCATCAATCCATTTTCCATGTTCATACCGCATGGAAACAAGTGTCGGGTCGTCGACCACAAATACACGGTGAGAGTTTATCGCAGAAGAGAACATCGTCAACCCATAGGAGCCTTTGCGAATCATCGTTGCCGTTGTACCGCGGATCTGGTAAATCCCTCCGGGAGTTCCTGCCAACAGCACTGTATCATTGGAGGATGTGACATAGTTCAAAAGACTCCAACTTTGTCCTTCCGGAATACCTGTGACAGATTTCATTCTTTTTTGATCATCCAGAACGTAGATTCCTTCGAACGTTGATACATATAAACGCTTTTTATGCCGCAAAATATCCGAAACAGTCCCGAGCAACCCCGAGTGCTTATCCCAATAGCTCCATGCGTTCGTAAGATCGGTTCGCATGATTCCGTTTTCCGACATCATCCACAGATTATTATCCGCAGGGTACATCGTGTAAACTGTATTAGTCGGCATTCCGTTGTTCACGTCCCATTGTTGTACAATTGTTCCTTTCGGCGAAATCTGAATCAAACCCTTCGATAATACTGAAATCGAGACATGGCGATCAGACAACAATGCAGCCGAATAGATGTTCATCCGCTGAGGGATGCCCCGATCAGTAAGTGCAAACGGTGTGACCTGCCCGTCACTGGGACGATACAAATAAATCCCATCGGTTCTCGTGAAAATCATAATAGAATCCCGACCGTAGGAGAGGCCACTTCGAAATACTTTCGATTTGAAAAAATCGCTCACAAGGCGAATGGAGTCCGGATCGATACGCATTAATCCGCGGTCTTTCTGATGGGTGTACACTTTCCCTTCGTGTGAAATCAGACCGATAAAATTCGTCCCCTCTTCAGGTAGAAAAGTCGTAATAAGAGAATCTGACCCACGGTGATAAATAAAGATGCCATCGACGGATAAAAAATAGACATTGTTTCCCATGATTGCAGTCTGCCAAATCGCACGAAATTTGATTTCCTTTTCCTTGATCAAATATCGAAGTGAGGAAAATTCGGTTTTGCCCATTGCATTTTTTTTGAGAAAACCAAAATCGTTGATAGCACCGGTGAAAATAACTCCGTCCGTCGATTTAGCAAACGAAAACACAGTCGTTTTATTTGGAATATCAATAGTGCGCCACTCTTTTCCGTCGTATTCAATAATGCCGCCTCCGTTAGTAGCGCCAAAAAACATCACGCCCTCATCATCCTTGATAGCACCCCATATTTGCGGCGTATTGTCATATTCCTTCGGTGAGTAGTTTCGAATCAGCGGCGTTCCGATTTCCTGTGAAAATATGGAAGTTGAACAAAAAATAAAAAGCACAAGAGTACGTCGACGTAATCCTTTCGAACGTGTGTGTAAGTAGCGAAAAACATTTGCTGATATCGATGTAACGGCTTTCGTAAAAGATTCCTTCGATTGAGGATATGCAGTTCGGATGTGATGTGAAGATAAAAATTCAGAGATGAATAAAGCAAGGTAATATTCACCTGTCAATTTCTGAATTAATGTACTCTATTTTCTGACGGATATGACATTATATCCCGTAACGTTTGACACCGTAGATGATCTTGGAAATAAGGGACAACGTACCCTGTCAAAATATATAACACTCTCCATACCCTTGTGGCTATGAACGGATTTAAGGAAAGAAATAAAAGAAATCCCGCCTCAAGGGCGGGATTGTTTGATGTACAGCTTCGTCTTTTACTATCGATAAACTATTTTAACAGCATCATTTTCTTCACCTGCACGTTACCGCCGCTTTGCATCCGCGCAAAATAGATACCGCTCGGCAGATTGACAGCGTTAAAAACAACGGAATAATATCCTGCATCACTTATGTCATTTACAAGAGTTGCAACCTCCCTGCCAATCGCATCATACACTTTTAGCGAAACGTGTCCGGAGTTTGGCAACTGATAATTAACCGTTGTCGCCGGATTAAATGGATTCGGAAAGTTCTGCGATAATGCAAAATCCTTCGGCAGCAGATCACTGATCTTTTTTACCGAGGCGACAATCGTATCCGTCCCGCCCGCTTCAATATACCGCGATTTGAATTCCTGAAGGAAAAGATTCGCTATACGCTTGCTCCGGATGATCAGCGTATTTTCGTTGTTCGCAATTTCAGCCGAACTGCTCCAGTTATGCGATCCCGTTACTACAATGTTGTTGTCGGAAGGAGAATCCGCATCGATCACTGCATATTTATGATGCAGCATTCCCGGCAGCGCGGCACCGGGCAGGCGGATATCGACGCCGTTGGATTGCATGTACAGAAAATCATTTCCCGTATCCGAATTATTATCCATCAACACGCGGGTCTTCCGGCCGGCAGCTTTCTTTGCCACAATCGTCTGAGCCAGCTCATCCCTCGTAAACGAGAGCATCGCAACATTGATTGAGGAAAGGGAAGTTTTCAGCGCATTATTGATGTGCGACGAAGTTTTGTCCGAAGGACTGAAATAGAGCTCCATCGGCACGCCGCCGATGACGAACTTATGCGGTGTGTTGTCATATTTCCTCGCGCCGAATCTTGACGCGGCGGCGTTCGGACTTTCCGTGGTTGAGCCCCACATTTCGTTGAATTCCATTGTGTAGGCGGTTGCCAGCGCTTTATCCTGAATGACGACGATATTCTGAGCATCATTGTTGGTTCCGGGATCGGTCGCATTCCACGATCCCATCAGCACCCAGTCATCCTGATCGGACGTATGATTTCTGTTGTCGAACACATAAAATTTATTGTGCATTAAACCTGCTCCCGCATTTAATGCATCGTAACCATCATCAATAACAGTAATGCCGGCATTTTTCAACGTTGTCCATGGAGCAGTGGATTGATTGTCCTTTTCACCGATCACGCGGATACTGACGCCGCGGTTCCGTGCGTTCTTCAGCGCTTCGGCAATTCCTGCGCCGACCGTTCCGCTGAAACTGTAGGCAGCCATATCGATCGAAAACTGTGCTGCATTAATTCTGTTGATCAGCACGGTGTCAAATTTCGCAACAACCGCATTCTCCCCAAGCGAGACCGAACTGTTTACCGATTTGCTGAAATAAATGCGTGTTGTTCCGGTGGAGGATTGCGACGATGTAATGACAACGTTGTCGGACGATAATGTCGTACCTCCCGAATTCGCCGAACCGATTTGAACATGATACACGGTGGCTGGCGACAATCCGGTTAATGTGACGCTGTGCGTCGTTGTATTATTCAGATTAATAATAGAGTCTGTGTATGATGCCGTTGTTCCGTATTTCACGATCGATGTTCCGGGCGCGTCAGTCACCCACGAAATGGTCATGCCGGTCGATGTGATGTTCGATTCGTACGGAGCGGTCGTGACTATTCTCGGTCCTGCTCCCTCAATAATAACATCATCCACAAAACGGGGGATGATTTGATAATTCGTCGTAAACTGTCCCAGCACCCCGATCATGTCGAACAACGATGTCGGTGTGGGAGTGTTGGCTATGTTGGTTTTGGTGACAATGCGCACCTGCATCGTGCCCGTTGCATCGGTGATGTTGTAATTCGTTCCGCTTGCGGACGCGGACCAAGATGCTGCCGGTGCTCCGCCGGTGGTGGTGACGCCGGTGATATTATTAATACGGATCAATGCTCCTTCTTTCGGTTCTGCTGCGCCCTGAGCAAGTGCCTGAGCAATCGTCAACACGGTTGTGTCGGTGCCGACACCTTCGCCAAGTTTTTCGAGCAGTATGCAGGGTGTCAGCTCAAACAGATCATTGAACGGAGCAACAAGTCCGAGCAGCACGACATCGTCTCCCCGGTTCACATTATTCGAAACAGATGAATCATAGACGGCCATCCCCGCCGTTGCATCCTGAAGATAGGTCGGTCCGCTGAATTCATTGCCGACGGTTACCACTCCGCGGACAACAGCCCATTTTCCGAGAAGAGTGTGCGCACCGTTCGCTTCCTTTCGTTTCACGACATTCATCGGACGAGGTGTGCCGTACACGATTGTTTTCGGAAATGCCTGAATCGGCAAATAGGAAGTTCCGTTGATGCTGGATAATACGGTAACTGATAATTCATTGGTCGTATCAACTGCCGTAACATTTGCAATGGCGATAACAACACTGTCACTTCCCTTTAATGATAAATTGGTGATGGTCGTCGTGTCCCCCGAGTGAGAAATTGAAGCTCCGGCAGGCAGCACGCTGAAGTTTGCACCGGACCAGATGAATGTCTGCGGTTTTACAATTTTCACTCCTTTGATCGTATCGGACTGCGGTTTAAACACAAACTGAAGATTTGTTCCCTGATTAAATTTCCAGAGATCCGGCTTAATCATGCCGAGTCCCTGTCCCGACGGTGGCGGTGCCACGTCGTAATACAATTCCACAAATTCATTGGCGAACGATGAGGCATCAGCAAATTCACTGATGATAATCTTTCCGGTGTTTGTATTCGTCATCCCTGTTCCGGGATTTGCAGCCGTGATCGGATCGCGAGCCCAGCTCGCCTCCAGACCGGCATCGCCGATGGGACTTTTACGTTTGACGGCGTTAAACGGCGACGTAGCCGGCATGGCAATCGTCGGTCCTTCAATTTTTACCGATGAGGCATTCTGCAGTTCATAGGTTTCCGACCCGTTAATTGTTGGAAATCCATTTCCGCTTATTACCGCTGTGCCGTTGATAAAGACCACATTCGAATTCAATGTGATTCCAAAAAATGATTCAAATGATGCTTTTGTCGAATTTCGGGCGACAATGACATATCCGCCCGGCTGCACAATTGTCCCGGCCGGCAGGATAATCGTCGAGGCAGCGTTCGCCTGAATAATTTTATATCCCGAAATATCGAGCGGCTGTCCCGCAGCGATTGTGACCAAAATTCCCAGCAACAGAGAGAGAAAAGATTTTTTCATCGGTATTTCCTTACTTTAAAGTGGAAAATAAAATAATAAAAAATCCGATAGAAACCTTGCAGAATCGGATCGTGGTTGATTGGAGTGTGAAAATGAAGTATTTTGATGGACAATGAGCTTTCGAATCCCGATTTCTCCGCCAAATCAGCTGACGCTCCTTCGTATCGGATTGACTCCGTTGTTTTTGGTCTATCTCTTTTCCGATAATCCGCTCGATAAGCAAATCGCTCTCGCCATTTTCATCGTTGCGGCGGTCACCGATTGGTACGACGGATATGTCGCGCGCCGCTGGGGTTACATCACCCGATGGGGAAATTTTCTTGATCCGCTTGCAGATAAAATTCTCACCTCCGCCGCATTCATTTCCTTTATTTATATTGGATATGCGGAGGCATGGATGGTCTGGGCGATTGTGGCGAGGGATTTTCTGATGACCGGACTTCGCGCATGGACGGAATTCAAACGAACTCCGATCAATACCAGCGGATTCGCAAAGACAAAAACATTTTTTCAGCTGGTGGTGATTTATCTCTTCCTCGTTGATTATATTGTGCGGACCTCCCCCGAACTGTTCGCTGCCGTCGGTTGGTTCTTTGACGCTGCGGCAACGCCGGAGATTAAATATTTTCTGATGGCTGTAACGACAGCGATTACACTCCTCACCGGCGGAATGTACATTCAATCAAATTGGAACATTATTCTCGGACTCTTTAATAATAAAAACCATGGAACAGAACCTGAACGACAATAACCCTGAACCGATTCCGGTTGATTTCTTCACAAAAGTAATCGGTTCGGGTTTGTTTACCGGATTTATTCCGGCTGCATCGGGAACATTCGGCTCGATGGCAGCGCTTCTCTTTTTCTTCATCCCCGGTTTTGCCGAATGGTATGTCTTGATTCCGGCAACCGTCATATTATTTTTCGCAGGTGTCCGCGCCGCGGAGAAAATGGAAAAAGTGTACGGACAGGATCCGTCGCAGGTAACGGTGGATGAATTTGTCGGTATGTGGATGAGTCTTTGGTTCATTCCATTTTCTTATCTCAATCTCGGGATGGCGTTCGTTATTTTCAGATTGCTCGACATCCTCAAACCGTATCCCGCTGCGCAGTTCGACAAAGGGACCGGCGGCTGGAATATCATGTTGGATGATGTGATTGCCGCCGTCTATACTAACATCATTATCCAAATAGCACTTCGTATTACACTGTTTAATTAAATGAACGCTGAAATCATTACGATCGGCGATGAACTGCTCATCGGTCAGATCATCAATACCAATCAGGCATATATTGCGGAGCGTCTAAACGCCGCCGGCATCATTGTGGAACGAATGACGACCGTCGGCGATTCCGCGGTGCTGATACGGGAAGCATTTGCATCGGCAGTCGAGCGGGCAGGTATCATCATCGTTACCGGCGGTCTGGGACCGACACATGATGATATCACGAAAAAAATTGTTGCTGAATTTTTTCACACCGATCTCGTCCATCATCCCGAAACGATGGAGCATATCAAAGCGCTCGCGAAGCGGAGAAACATTACGCTGATTCAGTCCAACATCGATCAGGCGCTCGTCCCCCGCTCCTGCACCGTCATTCCGAACGCGATCGGAACGGCTCCCGGCATGCTGTTCGTTTCTCCGAACAAATATTTCTTCGTCCTCCCAGGTGTGCCGTACGAAATGAAGGAGATGTTGGACGGGTGGATCATTCCGTATCTTGAACGAAAGCAGTTCAGTTCCATTGTCCGTCACCGAACGCTGAAAACTACCGGCATCGGTGAGTCGATGCTTGCCAACGAAATCGGATCGATCGATGAGATAACGGGGACGGACGGATCGGTCTCGCTCGCATTTCTCCCGAATCCGATGGGCACACGACTGCGCATCACCGTGCGTGATTCCAATGCCGACTCCGCCGCGTCAAAAATACTCAGGGCCGAACAGCTGCTCAGATCAAAAATTGAAAAGTATATTTATTCGGACAATGATCAGGATCTCGAAGATGTGATCGGAACAATGCTGAAGGAACGGGGATTGACAATCACAACGGCGGAATCGTGCACCGGAGGAATGATCGCCGACCGAATCACCAATGTTCCGGGAAGTTCACTTTATTTCCGCGGCGGATACATTCCATATCACAATGATCTCAAGATAAATGAACTTGGAGTGCCCGCAGATCTCATTAAGGACCATGGCGCCGTCAGCAAAGAAGTGGCGGAAGCAATGGCCCAGGGAGCCCGGAAAGCCGCTGCGGCCGACATCGCACTTTCCGCTACGGGCATTGCAGGTCCGTCAGGAGGAACGGAAGAGAAACCGGTCGGACTGTGCTGGATCGGATATTCAGATGCGGAATCAACCTTCGCCCTGAAATTTCAATTCGGGGATAATCGTCTCCGATTTAAAGAGCGCACATCGCAGGCAGCGCTCGAATTATTGCGCCGCAAACTCCTAAAATTGCAATAAATGAATCTTGATTCCGTGAACCGAAAGCATTACTTTGCAACATCAATTTTCACACGAAGAATTTCACGATAACTCTTTTTATAGAAGGAATAGCCATGGCTGAAGACAAAGACGCAAAAGTTCAGGCGCTGAAAGTAGCGATTGAACAAATAGAAAAGCAACACGGAAAAGGTTCCATCATGAAACTGAACGATGGACCGATCATGAAAATTGATGCCATCTCGACCGGTTCGATTTCTCTCGACACCGCTCTTGGTGTCGGCGGTGTTCCCCGCGGCCGCGTAGTGGAAATCTATGGACCGGAATCATCCGGTAAAACAACAATCTGTCTGCACATTATTGCCGAAGCACAAAAAACCGGCGGCATCTGCGCATTCATCGATGCGGAACATGCATTAGATACGGCGTATGCCCGGAAACTCGGCGTGGATACTGCGTCCCTCCTGTTATCGCAGCCCGAATACGGAGAGCAGGCGCTTGAGATTGTTGAAACACTCGTTCGCAGCGGTGCGCTGGATGTTGTGGTGATCGACTCCGTTGCGGCTTTGACTCCCCGTGCGGAAATCGAAGGCGAAATGGGCGATCCGACAATGGGTGTCCACGCGCGGTTGATGTCGCAGGCGCTCAGAAAACTGACCTCGGCAATTTCGAAATCAAAAACAACCGTCATCTTCACCAACCAGCTCAGAATGAAAATCGGCATCATGTTCGGAAATCCTGAAACAACGACCGGAGGCAATGCGCTGAAATTTTACGCATCGGTCCGGATGGATGTGCGCAGAATCGAAGCAATTAAAGACGGCACGAACATCATCGGAAACAGAACAAAAGTAAAAGTGGTGAAGAATAAAGTTGCTCCCCCGTTTAAGGAAGTGCAGTTCGACATTTTATACAACGAGGGAATCTCAAAACTCGGCGACTTGATTGATATTGCCGTTGAACACAACATCATCAACAAAAGCGGATCGTGGTTCTCCTATAAAGAAGAACGGATCGGGCAGGGTCGCGATTCCGTGAAGGCATTCTTGTCCGGCAGCGAGGCCATTGCAAGACAGATCGACAACGAAGTCCGCGTAAAACTCGGCATCGTTGCGGCTCCGCCCGCAGTGCCGCCGGAATCGGATGAAAAGCCGGAAAAAGGATCGAAAAAATCCAAATAACCCGCTCCAAATTTGTAACGGAGGAGTGGACCGGAACAGTATGCAATGATCATCACAAAAATCGAACGGCAAAAAAAGAACAAACAGCGCTTTTCAATTTTTCTTGATGATCGGTACGCCTTCAGTGTCAGCGAAGATGTCTATTCCCGGTTCGTGCTTCATTCGGGACAGGAATTGAGCGAACAGGAGCGGAACGAGATCGAACAGGCGGAAACGGAATCATCGGTGAAGAAAACCGCGTTGAGATTCCGTTCCTACCGCCCGCGCTCGGAGCAGCAGGTGGCGGAACATCTGAGAAAGAAAGGATTCGACGAAACGAACATCCGTCAGGCCATCGGTTATCTTCATGCAAACAGTCTGCTGAATGACCGGGAATTCGCAAAGATGTTCTGCAGGGATTCCATACAGCTGAAACCGGTCGGCAGACAGTCCATGAAACATCTGCTGATGAAAAAAGGAATTGCAGCCGGCATTATCGACGACGTCCTTCAGGAGTACTATAACGAAGAGACGGAACGGACGCTGGCGATGAACGAGGGGAAACGAAAATTCAAACGGGTGGCTTCGCTCCCCCCTCTCATGCAAAAGAAAAGGATTTATGAGCATCTGCTTCGCCGCGGATATCACCACGCACTCTCAATGACCATTGCATCAGAATTGGTACACCAATGAACGAAGACAAAAATTTTTTCCGCAGCAGACCCTGGAAGGTCTTTCTCGTTTCCATGGCCATCGCCATTCCGATTTTCGTTCTCTCCACATTCAAGGATTTGTTTCTGATCCTTGTCGTCTCTGTCGCATTGACGTTCGTCCTTCGTCCCGTCGTTGATTATATCGAAAATCTCGGCGCGGCACGCTGGTTTGCGGTTCTCATTCTCTTTGCGGGATTGGGGAGCATCTCGGTGCTGGGCATCGTACTGCTGTTCCCTCTTGTGGCAACGCAGGTGGGACAAATCACTTCCGCATTCAGCGAGGAGCAACTTACCATAATGCTGAACCGTCTCAGCGATCAAATCTCCACCGAAATGCCCTTTCTGAAATCGGGAGCCGTCAGGGAACAGATGAACGGCATTCTGTTGTCGTTCGGCAGCACGGCGGGAAATGCACTGCAGGGACTCATCAGCACCGTGGCAACACTGGCGGTGGTTCCGTTCATCACGTTCTTTCTATTATCGGACTACTACTCGATGCAAAAAAGTTTTATCAGGAATATGCCGAATAAATATTTCGAGATGTCACTTAATATTATTTACAAGATAGAAGATCAACTCAGCAAATATATCCGCGGCACGGTCATCGAGTCGGTCATTGTTGGACTGTTATACACCACCATTTATTATTTCCTCGGCATTCAATACGCCACGGTGCTCGGATTTATCGGCGGATTCACGAATGTTATTCCGTTTGCCGGCCCGATCATCGGAGCCATTCCGACACTGCTGATTTCGATTATTCAGTTCGGGGATTTGAGCATGCTGGTGCCGATTGTCATCACTACCATCGCAGTGCAGCAGATAGACCAGATTTTCATTCAACCGGCCGTCTTCAGCAAGATCATGGATATCCGTCCTCTCACCATGTTTCTGGTAATTTTAATCGGCAATGAAACGCTCGGTGTTATGGGAATGGTGCTTGCCGTTCCGATTTACACCGTCATACTCGTCACCGCGAAGGAAACCAACTGGGGATTAAAGAGGTATAAAATCACACAATCGTAAACAGGATGAGCAGAATTGTTTTCGATATTGAATCGCTCGGATTTCCGCTCGAATCATTCGACCACGAATCGCAAACCTATCTTCTCCGCTTTGCGGAGAACGACGATAAAATAGAAGAAGTAAAGAAAAATCTCAACCTTCATCCTCTCACCGCGCAGATTCTCTGCATTGCTCTCCACAATCCCGATACCCGGAAAGGAAAAGTATTTTTCCAGTCCGATACGAAGGACGAATACCGGTCGGAGGATGGTCTCTGCACGTTCATCTCCGGTTCGGAACGGGAAATCCTGGAACGGTTTTGGGAAATCATTCCAAGCTATGATCAGTTCATAACGTTTAACGGACGGGGATTTGACTGTCCGTTTATTTTGCTCCGGTCAGCAATGCTCGGCATTAAAACTTCGCGCAACCTGATGCCGTATCGGTACGATCCGGACATTCATTGCGACCTTTTGGATCAGTTCACATACTATCATGTCACCCGCCGCTTCAGTCTCGATTTTTATTGCAAAGCATTCGGCATTTCCAGTCCGAAAGGAAAAGGAATTACCGGACTCGATATGAGAAAATTGTTCGACGGGAAAGAGTACAGAAGCATCGCAGAATATTGTTACGGCGATGTACTGGCAACAGCGGAATTGTACCGGCGGTGGAACGAATTCCTGAAGTTCGGTTGATGCGGAATCTCAACTCCACAGATCTGCCATAACACCGGATGCTCTTCTTTAAAATAAAACATCCTCCCGTTTATCGGGAGGATGCGAAAATGTTAATTCATTTCTTTGTAACTACGCCGGCAATTTCTGATATCGTTTTGCAAACTCATTATAGATTGCGGCGGCCGCAGTCAGTTTGACGATATCCCACCAGGAGAAAATCAGAAATCCGTTTGCAAATGCCGTCTGCAGATCATGAATCGCCACGGCATTCAAATAGAGTGTTCCCATGGTAAAGATGACGAGCAAACCGGCAAACATTGATCCGATTGTCCAGACATATCCTCTTCTCATTTGCACCAGCGCGCCAATCAGTGCCGCAGCGATCGGAAAGCTGAGAAGATATCCGCCGGTCATCCCGAATAATCGGACAAGTCCGAACGATGCTCCCGAAAAAACAGGCATGCCGATGGCTCCGGCGGCAAGATAGACGCTTTGTGCGATAAAGGCATTGCGCGGTCCGAGAAATGCTCCGCTGAGCAAAACAAAAAATGTCTGCAGCGTAAACGGAATCGGGTGATGCGGAATCTGCACCTGTGCACCCGCGGCAGTCAGCGCTGCAAAGAGCGTAATCCAGCCGGCTTGCGCCAGTGTGATGGACGCGGTGAGCGATGAATGCAATATGTTCGTTGTTCTGCTTACTTCCATTAATCCTCCAAAGGTAAATGTCGGTGAATCCATTGAATTGTGTGATTGATGACGATGTTCAATGTCGGGCTTTCCTCTTTGTACGGATGCCGGGCGCCGTACATATGTCCGGCACCTTCCAACTTCAAAAACTCCGTCATCGTTGTATCTGAAACTGCAAACAATTGTTCGGCTTCGCTGATCTTTGCCGGGATATCCGCCGTGCCATGGACGATCAGCAGCGGTTTGTTCAGCTGCCGCACCGTCCGCAACAGATCAAACCGTTCGGCATGTCGTTCGATGTCATCCAGTAGCGTTGTGTTGATTCTGAACAGTTTGTGATCGCTCACCGAGTGGAGCTGTACATATCCCCGCTCTCTCCAGCGTTTCCTCTGCTCGTCCGTGTACCGGTTAAAGTACGCTATCGTGGACCATGCTGCAACACCGGAGACCCGTTTGTCTTCCCGGGCGGCGATGAGCGAGACGGCGCCGCCGCGCGAATGTCCGACAAGAACAATCTTTTTCGGATCGATCAATTCGCATCCGAACCGGTCCCCTTCAATTTCATTCAGCACGGTGATGATATCGTCGATTTCAAGCGAAATTGTATTGCTGGCAAATTTTTCGTGCTCAATAAACTTTCGGGGATGCTCTCCGATTCCGTTGTGCGAAAAATTCAGCACGATTGACACAAACCCATTTTCTGCAAAAGCCCGGCCGATGGCGGGAAACGGACCCCAGTCCTTAAATGCCTTAAATCCATGGCAGACAATCACCACAGGCAGCCGCTCAGCACCGGATGATTCTCCGGTGTGCTTCCACCGGAGATCTCCGCGAAGCGGTGCTCCGGACGGTGTCGTAAGAACGAACTGCTTCTCGGTGATTTCAGCCATAAAACGTGATCAAAAATACCCAAAGAGAGACGGAATGTCAATATAGTCCCGCACTTCAAGTTTATTCTCACCATACGTTGACTATGCGGTGATTTTTTATTATTTTTGTTGACTAAATTACACTTTCACTGATCGTTAGCGCGCACGGTTTATGCCTCAGTTGAAATTATTTTCCGGAAGATCAAATCGTCCGCTGGCCGAGAAGATTGCTCATAATCTCGGTGAGCCGCTCGGAAAACTTGAGATCCAAAACTTCAGTGACGGTGAAATTTGGGTGAAGTTCATCGATAATGTGCGCGGCGCGGATGTATTTATTATTCAAACGACCGTTCCGCCGGCGGACAATCTGATGGAATTGCTGATTACCGTCGATGCTGCAAAGCGGGCTTCGGCGCGAAAAGTGACCGTGGTGATACCGTACTTCGGCTATGCACGGCAGGATAGAAAAGATCAGCCGCGCGTTGCGATCACATCAAAACTCGTCGCGAATCTGATCACGACATCGGGAGCGGACCGGGTCATCTGCATGGATCTTCATGCGCCGCAGATACAGGGATTCTTCGATATTCCGGTGGATCATTTGTATTCGTCAGTGGTCTTTGTCGAACACTTACGAAAGCAAAATATCCAGGATCTGACGGTTGTCTCCCCCGATGTGGGAGGTTTGAAAATGGCACGCGCATACGGCAAGCGGCTGAATGCGGATCTGGTGCTGATCGACAAACGGCGGCCGGCAGCGAATGTCGTGGAGGTGATGAATATCATCGGCGATGTGGAAGGACGCAACGTGCTGATTGTCGACGATTTGATCGATACGGCCGGCACCTTTACCAATGCCGTAACGGCGCTGAAAAAAGCCGGTGCGAAAAAAGTGTACGGCGCTTGCACGCATCCTTTGCTCTCCGGCAAGGCGATCGAGCGGATCAACGACTGTGATGTGGAGAAGATTATCGTGTGCGACACAATACCGCTGAAGGTTTCCTCGCCCAAAATCGAGGTGATGTCCGTTTCGCTGGTGTTTGCGGAAGCCATCGAGCGCTGTTTCCACAATAAATCGATCAGCTCGCTGTTCGATGTGGACAAAGATAAAAGTTTGGATAATTAATTAATTACTTGTTTTTACGTAAGGAGATATACAATGTCAGAAGTAGTTTTAAATGCAACAGTGCGGACGGAAACGGGCGCTGCCGCCAACAGACTGCGCGGGGATGATAAGATTCCGGGAGTGTTCTATGCACACGGCGAAGAAAATATCAACATTACGGCGACTCCGCTTGCAATGAAACCGTTGATTTACACCTCCAACACTCACTTGATTAATTTGAAACTGGATAACGGCGTCAGCAAAACTTGTATTCTTCGGGACGTGCAGTTCGATCCCGTTTCCGACAGACCGGTTCATTTCGATTTGCAGGGAGTGAAAGAAAACGAAGCGTTGACCGTGCAGGTTCCCGTTGTGCTGCAGGGCAGCCCCAAAGGCGTGAAGGATGGCGGAACATTGCAGTTCATTATGCACAAAGTGCGGGTCTCCTGCCTGCCGAGACATATTCCCGAGCGCATTGTGTTGAACGTTGCGGATCTTGAAATGAATGATTCGATCCATGTGCGGGACATTAAAATTGAAAACGTGAAGGTGTTGGATAACGAATCGGCAGCCGTTGTTGCGGTTGTCCCGCCGACTGTGATTAAGGAAGAAACACCGGCTGCAGGTGCAGTGGTGGAAGCAGAAGGTGCGGAAGGTGCAGCAGCTCCTGCGGAACCCGAAGTAATCGCCAAAGGCAAGAAACCTGCCGAAGGCGAAGCAGCAGCTCCGGCAAAAAAATAATTACGCAATTGCTCTTTGACAACGGAGTTTCTCCGTGAAATGCATCGTAGGATTAGGAAATCCGGGAAACCGGTACAGCGCGACCCGGCACAATGCCGGTTTTCAGCTGATCGACTTCCTGATCGGATCCTGCAGCGCCTCGCCGCTCGAAGGAACCGAACTGTATGAAAGTTTTGTCGGCCGGCTCGGCGATGAAGAGACGGCGCTGATGATGCCGCAGACGTATATGAATAACAGCGGCAGCGCGGTGCGCGAATTCATCCGGGTGCACGGTATCAGACCGGAAGACGTGCTGATTGCCTACGATGATTTTCAACTGCCGTTCGGAACGCTGCGCATGAGACCCAAAGGGAGCGACGGCGGACATAACGGCATGGCATCGGTGATCTATCACTTACAAAGTGATTTGATCCCGCGCCTGCGCATCGGAGTCAGCGGATCCGGCGTCCCGGAACACCACACGCACGAATTGATGTCCGAATATGTGCTGACTCCGTTCGATCAGACGGAACGCAAACTTCTCCCCGATTTGTATCGGCATGCCGGCGACGCCTGCGAGTGCTGGATCCGGTCGGGAGTGACAATAGCAATGAACGGCTACAATAAAAAATTTTTCAGTTCTGCGGGTGCAGAATGAGTTTTTGACAAAACTGACTAAACAACCTACTCCATCCGGCTGAATACCATGAGATGGGGTCAAATGTCCATAGGAGGATATCGATGCAGCATCAAGCAAGAATCTATGAATCGATTATCATCATCAATGCGACGCTCGAGGATGCACAGATCGAAGCGGAAATTGAGAAGATAAAAGATTTCATCACCAAAAATCAGGGCGAAATGCGGGCCATGGAAAAATGGGGCCGCCGCCGCCTCGCCTACGCCATCAAGAAAAAGAACAACGGTTATTACATGTTGTACGAATTCAAGGCGCCGGGAGAACTGATTGCCAAACTCGAACGGCAATACCTGCTGAACGAAAACATCATCCGTTTCATCACCGTCGAACTGAACAAAAAAGCGTTGAAGGCGAAGGAATTCGGTCAACGGACTCCGATCAGCGAGCCGATCCCCGTACCGGAAGAAGCCGAGAAACCGGCTGCAGCAGCCGATCAAACCGGTAAGGCCAAAGAGTCCGAAAAAACAGAACCGCAAGAAGAGAGCAAAGGAGCAACAGCATGAGACGAGAATCATCATTCGACAACAATCGGCGCGACGGCGGAGGATTCCGCAAAGACGGGAACCGCAGGGACAACCGCAGAGATGCAAAAAAGGATCAGCAGAAGAAAAAACGCGCATGCCGGTTCACGGCGGCAGGAACCATCTATATCGATTATAAGGATGAAAAACTGCTCCGCAAATTCATCAATGAACAGGGAAAGATTATTCCGAAACGCATCACGGGAACCAGCGCAAAGTATCAGCGTCAGCTTGTGCAGGCGATTAAACGCGCCCGTCACATCGCTCTTCTTCCCTTCACATCCGAAGCCATTAAGTAATTGAAAGAGGTTTGATATCATGAAAGTCATTTTACGTCAAAATTATAACCAACTTGGCAACATCGGCGATGTCGTCGATGTGAAGGACGGCTTTGCACGGAATTATCTGATTCCGAGAAGCATAGCTTTCCGCGCCACCGAGGGAAATCTGAAAGCGCTCGAGCAGGAAAAGAAACAACTCGCCCGCAAAGAGGAGAAGGTCGTTGTCGATGCCGAGAAACTCGCGGCGCAGCTCGGCAGCGTTTCGCTGACCATTACCATGAAAGTCGGCGAGGATGACAAGCTCTTCGGCGCCGTCACATCCCAGATGATCGCGGATTCGCTGACCAACAGCGGATTTTCCATTGACAAACGGATTATTGAATTGGAAGAGCCGATCAAAACACTCGGTATTTTTGAAGTCCCCGTGAAATTGCATTCCAAGGTGACGGCAAAAGTAAAAGTGTGGGTTGTTCGGGAGTAACCGTTCAGCCGGCAGCCGCTTTGGCTGAAACGGCCGCTGATTGCAGTATTCGAACCCGGCTGCGTGTCAGTCGGGTTTTTTTATTGCAGGAACGCGGAGTTCGTTCATCATGAATTTTGAATAAGGAACAGTGTATGCCGCGCACACAATCGCTTTGGGGCGGACGGTTCTCTTCGGCGTTATCGGAAGCCGCCCTTCGCTTTTCTTCATCCATCGATCTCGACAAAGTCCTCTATCAGGAGGATATTCTCGGAAGCATTGCCCATGTGGAAATGCTGGCCGCAGCTAAGATCATCACCATCGAGGAATCGCGCAGAATCCGTAAAGGATTGAAGGAGATTCAAAAGGAAATTGAATCCGGAGCGCTCGAACTCTCCTGGGAAAAAGAAGATATCCACATGGCGATCGAGCAACGGCTGATTCAAAAAGTCGGTCCGGTCGGCGGCAAACTCCATACGGCGCGCAGCCGCAACGATCAGGTCGCTTTGGATGAACGGCTCTATCTGCGGACAGCCATCCGGCAGATGCAGCGGCTGATTTCACAATTCCAGCGAGTACTGCTGTACAAATCGGAAAAGTATTTCGGCACTATCATGCCGGGATATACCCATCTGCAGCGCGCTCAGCCGATTTACCTTTCACATCATCTGCTCGCATACATTTCCATGCTCGACCGCGATTCGGAACGATTATCCGACTGTTACAAACGTGTCAACAGACTTCCTCTGGGAGCCGCCGCGCTTGCCGGAACATCGTTCCCTATCGACAGAACAATGGTGGCGAAAAAACTCGGATTTGATTCTCTCCTTGAAAACAGTATTGACGCAGTTTCAGACCGCGACTACATCATCGAATTCACCGCTGTGTGCAGCGGCATCATGATGCATTTGAGCAGAATGGCCGAAGAATTGGTGCTCTGGTCGTCACAGGAGTTCAATTTTGCCCGGATCGATGATGCCTATACCACCGGAAGCAGCATTATGCCCCAGAAGAAAAATCCCGATATGGCGGAATTGACGCGCGGGAAAGTGGGCCGTGTGTACGGCAATCTGATGAACATTCTGACGATGATGAAGGGTCTTCCTCTTGCCTACAACCGTGACATGCAGGAGGATAAATTACCGCTGTTCGATACGGTCAATACCACGCGGGATTCGCTCTTTATTATGACGCATGTCATCGTCCATACCAAGTTTGTCCGTGACCGGTTTGACGAAGAATTGAAAAATGATTTTCTTACCGCTACGGAAATTGCCGATTATCTCGTGCAGCACCGTGTTCCGTTCAGGGATGCACATTCGATTACGGGAAAAATCGTCGGATACTGCATTGAACACCAGAAATCACTGTCGCAGCTGACGCTGAAGGAACTGCACAAATTCTCGCATAAATTCTCCGAGGATGTATTCGAACTGCTCGACCCCCAACGCTCCATCGAACATAAAAAATCATCTGGAAGCACCGCACCGATTGAGGTAAAGAGGCAGATTGTTCACTGGACAAGAGTGCTGAAGGGGAAAAAATAACACCGGAGAGGCGGCTGAATTAACAGTCAGGTCTAAAATATTCCTTTTGCCTGGCCGCCATCCACTAAAATATTCGCACCGTTGATAAAACTGGCTCGTGCCGACGCCAGAAACGCGATGACATCTCCCAATTCGTCCGGTCGACCGAGACGTCCTGCAGGAATATCCTTCGCCCGCAATGCAAGATACTCTTCCTTTGAAATCCCTGATGATTCCGACCGTGAACGGCTTAATTCATCCTGGCGCTCCGTCTGAATGTAGCCGGGACAAACCGTGTTGACCGTAATATTATCTTTCCCGAATTGGTTGGCGAGAATTTTTGTCATCCCGAGGATGCCGGGACGCAACGTTGAGGAGACAAGAAGATCATTGATCGGCTCTTTTGCGGCAATTGAAACGATGGTGATCACTCTGCCCCATTTCGATTGTTGCATCATTGGCAGCACGGCGCGCGTCAGCCGGATTGCACTCATCATTGTCAGTTGAAATCCTCTTTCCCACTCGCTGTCCGATATTGTCGACAAAGTTCCAGTCGGCGGACCTCCGGCATTATTGACGAGAATGTCAATGGTCCCGAATCTCCCCGTGACGGATGTAATGAGATTATCAATCGCACCGGCATCCGATACATCAGCCTCAAATGCCTCGACTACCACTCCGGTTTTTTTTCTGATTTCAACCGCTACCTTTTCCACGGAGGTACGATTGCGCGAACAGAGAGCGATATTCGCTCCCTCACCTGCGAGTGACAACGCCGCAGCAAGTCCCAATCCCTGACTGGAAGCGGCAACAAGCGCAGTTTTTCCTTTTATGCCCAGATCCATACGATTTCCTGCTCAGCAATCGATGGTAACCATGTCATGCTGAATTTTTCCGCCGAGGAGTTTCACTTCCTTGTTTTTGGAAATATAAACATCAATCTCGAGTCGAATGCCGAATTCTCCCGGAAGGTAAACGCCCGGTTCGATGGAGAAACAGGTTTCGGGAATAATTTCCCGCACGTCGTTTGTTTCAAAATTGTCGATATGTGCGCCGTTGCCGTGTACTTCTTCACCGATGTTATGTCCCGTGCGGTGGATGAAATATTTTCCATACCCTTTCTCGGTAATGTACGATCGCGTAACATCGTCAACGTCGCATCCGCGGACTTTTTTTCCGGCCGCGAACTCCTTTTGAAGAAATTCAACCGCGGCATCCCTTGCACCTTTTACCACATTAAACACTTCCAGATATTTTTTCGGCACATCCGTTCCGGCATATGCCACCCAGGTGAAATCGGCGTAGACGCCTCCCGGTTTATTTTTTTTTGCCCACCAGTCAATCAGGATATAATCACCTTTTTTAATTTCGGAAGAACGCTCTGCACTCGGATCGTAATGCGGATTGGCACCGTTGCCGTTCACGGAACAATTTGCGGGTGAATAGGTCGTCAAATCATGCCGTGCAAACTCTTTCATGATCAGTTGCTGAACATCATATTCCGTGATTTTTTTCCTGCCTCGCAGCTGTTCGCCGATGTATCCGAACGCTTTGTTGATTGTCCGCAATAATATTGCTGCGGTATCTTCTGCATCTTTATATTGTTCTTCTGACCAGCGTGCTTCAAAATATTGCACAAGATCACCGGATGAAACAACCTCCACGCCGAAGGAACGGATAAATTCGAGTGTTCCCGCATCCACTTTGGATAAATATGGAATGTCGTTGTTGGGTGAATATTCCATGCAAACTTTTTTCGAGCCTGCCAGTATCGATTTAACGCCGTCCTGAAGCGTTTTCCATTGGCTGTAAACCGCTTTTTCCCCCGGCAAATGATCAAGATCGTATTGTTCTATATTGTGGACCAATTTTTTCGGTGTTCCTGACGCCGGAATGAAGTAAAAATAGCGGCGGGAAGAAAGTTTACCTTCGGTCATCTGCAGAATTTTTGTGGCAAACGGATTGTTGTTTCTGAAGTTGTACATCAGCCATCCGTCAAGGCCGAGATCCTTAATTTTTTCCTGAATTGAGGTAATTTGCTGGTGCAATGACATGTCCGTTCCTTTCATTTCATGAAATATAGAAAATAAAAAACCCCCAGCCAAACAGATTGGCCGGGGGTTGGATAGAAAATCCCGGTTGGGGATTCAGAATGAAGATTAATACATATCACCCATTCCGCCGCCCGGAGGCATTGCGGGCATGTGCTTTTTCTCTTCCGGTTTTTCAACGATGGTTGCTTCGGTGGTCAAGAGCAATGAAGCAACACTCGCTGCATTTTCGACTGCCACACGGCTTACCTTTGTGGGATCGATAACGCCGGCTTTAATAAGGTTCTCATAGGTTTCCGTGAGAGCATTAAATCCGAAGTCGTCCTTGCCGGCTTTCACTTTGTCGACAACAACTGAACCGTCAAGTCCTGCATTCGCAACGATCTGCCGCAGGGGCTCTTCGAGCGAACGGCGCAGAATCTGAACACCGGTTGCCTGATCGGCATTTTCCGTTTTGACATCGGTAAGGGCATCGATCGAACGAAGGAGTGCAACTCCACCGCCGGGGACGATTCCTTCTTCAACCGCAGCGCGCGTTGCATGCAGAGCATCTTCAACACGTGCTTTTTTCTCTTTCATTTCCACTTCGGTGGAAGCACCGATCTTCAGCACTGCTACACCGCCGGAAAGTTTTGCAAGACGCTCCTGCAGTTTTTCCTTGTCATAATCGGATGTCGTTTTTTCGACCTGCGATTTGATTTCTGCAATGCGCTTCTTGATATCTTCCTTCTTGCCGGCACCTTCGACGATTGTGGTATTGTCCTTGTCGACATTTACTTTTTTCGCCGTTCCGAGATACGCAAGTGTTGCATTTTCAAGCTTGTATCCTTTTTCTTCGGAAATGACCTGTGCACCGGTGAGGATCGCAATATCTTCGAGCATTGCCTTGCGGCGATCGCCGAATCCGGGTGCTTTTACCGTGACAACACGAAGCGTTCCGCGGAGTTTGTTCACCACCAACGTTGCCAGTGCTTCTCCTTCAACTTCTTCGGCAATAATCAGGATCGAACGACCGGATTGCGCCATTTTTTCAAGAATCGGAAGAAGGTCCTTCATCGCGCTGATTTTTTTATCATGGATGAGGATATACGGATCTTCCAGTTCAGCTTCCATCGTATCCGCATTGGTAACGAAGTACGGTGAAAGATAACCGCGGTCGAACTGCATTCCTTCCACAACATCCACGGTTGTTTCCGTTCCTTTTGCTTCCTCAACGGTGATAACGCCGTCCTTGCCTACTTTTTCCATTGCATCGGCAATCAGATTTCCGATGGTCGGATCGTTATTGGCGGAAATGGTGCCGACCTGAGCAATTTCTTTTTTGCCGTCAACTTTTTTGCTCATTGATTTTAATTTCTCGATGACTTTGGTGACTCCGAGATCGATGCCGCGTTTCAAATCCATCGGATTTGCTCCGGCAGTCACGTTTTTCAAACCTTCACGGACGATTGCCTGCGCAAGAACCGTCGCGGTTGTAGTTCCGTCACCGGCAACATCCGATGTTTTGGATGCAACTTCGCGGACCATCTGTGCTCCCATGTTCTCAATCGCATCTTCCAGTTCAATTTCTTTTGCCACTGTTACGCCGTCTTTCGTGACGGTCGGGGCGCCGAATTTTTTATCGATGACGACATTGCGGCCTTTCGGTCCGAGCGTCACCTTCACTGCATTGGCAAGTTGATCAACGCCGCGCTTTAATCCTGCGCGTGCATCGAAGTCAAACGTAATTATTTTCGCACTCATTGTGATTTCTCCTTGATTAAATGATCGGTTTCAGCTCTTGTTATTTCGGCATGATCGCGAAAATATCGCTTTCACGCATAATCAACACTTCTTGTCCATCCACGGAAACTTCTGTTCCGGAATACTTTCCGTACAATACTTTGTCGCCGACTTTTACTTCCATCGGGATTTTTTTTCCTTCTTCGGTGGTTTTTCCCGGACCTGCGGCAATCACTTCGCCCCACACCGGTTTTTCTTTTGCGGTATCAGGCAGGAAAAGACCGCCTTTGGTCTTTTCTTCAGCTTCGGCCGGTTTTACAACAATACGATCTGATAACGGATGAATTTTCATAGAGCCTCCTTGTAACATGTTGAATTATTGCTAGTTATGAGAATATATAGTTTTTAGCACTCTCGTATGACGAGTGCTAATATACGGACAAAAGAGTGCGAAGTCAAGATATTAAGAGTGAATTATTGAACAATTTGACCGTTTGCGAGGGTTACTATCCGGTCTGCCCGCTTAGCCAGCTCTTTGTTATGGGTGACTATGACGAAGGTTTGATTATGTTTGCTGCGGAGTTCAAAGAGCAGATTATGAAGTTTTTCGGCATTTTCGCTGTCCAAATTTCCGGACGGTTCATCGGCAAAGACAATCTTCGGTGAATTCATTAACGCACGTGCAACCGCAACCCGCTGCTGCTCCCCTCCTGACAATTCACTCGGTTTGTGATCGGCTCGTTCGCTCATCCCGACATCATCAAGCAGTGATGATGCCCGAACTCTGCTCTCTTTTACGTTTTTGCCTGCAATAAGGGAGGGCATCAGAACGTTTTCCATTGCGGAAAACTCCGGAAGTAGATGGTGGAATTGAAAGACAAATCCGATATTCTCATTTCTGACTTTGGACAATTGCTCGTCAGAATATTGCATGACATTTTTTCCGTCGAAAAGGATTTCTCCTTCCGATGGTTTATCCAACAGTCCGAGCAGATGGACTAACGTACTCTTTCCCGCACCGGATTGTCCGACGATCGCGACAATCTCCCCCTGCGCGAATGAGATTGTAACGCCTTTCAGCACTTCAAGATATCCTGATCCGCCTGTTTGATATTTTTTTCTAATGTTTGAGGCTGTTAAAATCATAATTACTCCCAACGGACTGCTTCTGACGGCTGCAGAAGCGCCGCTCGTCGTGAAGGATAATATGCTGCAACCGAACATAACAGTAATGCCGACAACGGTACAAGGATCAGATCCATCGTTCTCATTTCGATCGGAATCGCAGGAATAATGTACACATTCGAGTCAAGCGCGAACAGATGGAATTCCATCTGCAGCCAGCAGATGAACGTGCCGAGCACCAGTCCGAGCAGCGATCCCGTGAAACCGACAAGAACACCTTCAAGTCTGAATATGGTAAGGATGTCACGCTGTGTGGCACCCATCGCTTTGAGGATTCCGATGTCCCGTGTTTTTTCAATGACGGTCATAGTCAACGATCCGAGAAGATTGAACGAGGCAACTGCGATGATCAAAGCAAGAATGATGAATGCGCTCCACCGCTCCACCTGCATCACTGAATATAGATCCTTATGGAGATCGTACCAGGACTGAACAGTCACTGGATCGGAAAATGTTTTACGAAAATCCTCCATAAATGCATCCGATCCGCTGATTGACTTCAGCCGTACGTCAAACCCCATCACCGAGGGAACAGCAAACAATTGCTGCGCTGTCCTGATCAAAGTAAATGCATAGAGTCCGTCATAATCCTTATTCTTCGCCTCGTAAATTCCCCTGACGCGCAGAGCAAAAAGCTGCGGAAGCGCAAAACCGGAAAGTGCATTCTCAATTCCTGCCGAAGTAACCACATAGATCGTATCATCGACCCCGATGCCGAGCTTGTCTGCAAGACTGTAACCGACAACAATTTCATACCGTTCTTCGCTGAAGTCCGTGTTACCAATAATCATGCTCTCCGGCAGCCCCGAAACTCCCGATATATTTTCCTTCTCCAATCCTCTGACAAAAATAACTTTTGTCGTCTTCTTGGAGATCAGCATTCCCTTTCCGGAGACGTAACCGGACATTCCGCTCATGTCGCTGTGCGAACGGACGAATGACCTGACGGAGTCGATTCGCTCCTGGGTCGACTGCTTCGGTATGCTGATTCTGATGTGGGGATCAAATCCGACCAGAATATTCGTCACAAGGCCGTTGAAACCGTTAAACACAGAGAGAACGACAATTAGCGCCGCCACTCCGATCGTCACTCCGATAATCGAAATCATCGATATCACGGTGATAAACCCGGCTTCCTTTTTCGCCAGCAGATACCGTTTCGCTATGAAGAGTGTGAATTTCATCAGCCTAACCTGATTGCTTTAATGGGATCGAGTTTGGACGCAAGCCGGGCAGGAATGTACGCTGCTGCGATGCATAACAGCACGCTGACAGCAGAAACAATAGCAAATTGTTCAGCCCTGAAATAAATCGGAACCGTTTTCATGAAATAGATTGTCGAGGGGAGCGATAAAAATTGAAATTGCTGCTGTCCCCAGCAGACGAGAAATCCGAGCAGATTTCCGAGCGCCGTTCCGACAAATGCAATGATGATCCCTTTAATCAGAAATATTCTTCGAATAGTGGAGGACGAAGCACCGAGCGACCGGAGAACACCGATTTGCCTTCTTTTTTCGAGCACCAGCATCAGCAATGTTCCGACAATATTCACTGCAGCAACAGCGATGATCAAACCAAGGATGAGAGGAATCGGTTCCTTCTGCAATTCGATCCAGGTGAAAAGATTTCTGTACAATTGATAGAGTGTTCTCGCATAAAAAGGATAACCGAGCACTTCAACGATGCTTTCCGCCGTCTCGCCGGCAAACACAACGTCATCGACCATTATTTCAAATCCCGTCACCGCATCGTCATAATTGATCAGCTGCTGCACCGCTGGAATGGTCGTAAAAAAATAAATGTCGTCATATTCCGACATGCCGGATTCGTATACGCCGTTGACGACAAATCCCATGACATTCGGCGCTATGGTCGTTTGAATGTGTCCCTGCAGTCCGAACACAAGCAGCGTATCATGCAGAGAAGCACCGAGGGTCGTAAGAAGTTTTTTTCCCACGACGCATCCGTACAGTCCGTCCGATATTTGTTCGCCGTTCACTGCGCCGTCGACAAGATATTTTGCTATGCCGCTGCCTGCGGAAAGATCACTCACTCCTTTAAGGATGATTCCTTCGGTGGACTCGCCGAAATTCACCATTCCCTCTTTTGCGATGAACGCAGTGACGGATTGAATGCGGGGAATTTCTCTGCGGAGCCGTTCTTCCACTCCGTGGTAATACCGGATCGGCTGATTGGTGTAGGTGGTGACCTGAATGTGCGTCGTGAAACCGATGACTTTCTCGGTCAATTCCTTTTCAAATCCGCCGAGAATCGTCAGTGCAATGACGAGGGATGCAACACCGAGCGCCACTCCGGTGACGGCGATCAGCGTGACGAAGGAAATGAACCGCTGGGACCGGGAGGATTTTTGAAATTGAAGAAACCGCCGTGCCGCAAATGTCGTAAACCGCATGTTATCCGACCTTGTGATTGCTTGACTGCATCAAATACGATTTGATGAACGCATCGAGATCACCGTCCATCACCCCCTGCGTGTCGCTGGTTTCATGATCCGTCCGGTGATCTTTCACCATGTTGTACGGATGAAAGACGTAGGATCTGATCTGACTTCCCCATTCAATTTTTTTCTTCGTTCCTTCGATCGCGGCAAGACGCGCTTCTTCCTCTTCCTTGCGAATCTGATACAGTCGCGACTTCAGCATTTTCATCGCCCGCTCCCTGTTCTGAAACTGAGAGCGTTCTTCCTGGCATGCCACGACAACGCCGCTGGGGATATGACGGAGTCTGACGGCCGTTTCGACTTTGTTGACGTTTTGTCCTCCCTTGCCTCCCGCACGGTACGTGTCCATTTCGATATCGGCGGGATTGATCTCTATCTCAACATCATCTTCAATCTCCGGATACACAAACACGGATGCAAACGATGTGTGACGCCGTTTATTGGCGTCGAACGGAGAAATGCGGACAAGACGATGAACGCCGATTTCCGCTTTGAGATAACCGAATGCATATTCACCGACGATTTCAATGGTCGCGCTTTTTATTCCTGCGCCGTCGCCGTCCTGACGCTCTGCTAGAGAAATGGCATAGCCGTTCTTTTCGCACCACCGGGAGTACATTCTCAGCAGCATTTCCGCCCAGTCCTGCGATTCCGTCCCGCCGGCTCCGGAATGGACGGTCAGAATCGCATTTCTCCGGTCATCCGTACCGCTCAGCATATTCCTGAATTCAAGATCCTCGAGCGCCGTTTCCGCCTTACGAATATCGGCATCGATATCCTTCTGCATCGATGCGTCTTTCGACTCTTCGGATAATTCAATCAGTGCTTCGGTGTCTTCAATAATGCGCCGGGCGGAATTCCACGCTTCCACCCAGCTTTTCCGGGAGGTGATTTCCTGCATCACTTTCTGTGCGGCAACGTTGTCGTTCCAGAAGTTCGGTTCGGAGGTCTTTTGCTGAAGGGAGTCTATTTCAGATTGCTTAATATCGATGTCAAAGAAACCCCCGGAGTTTAACAAGCTGTTCGCGGAGCGACTGCACGGTTTCTTTTGAGTCTTCAAACATTATAGTTGTTCCTTTATATCTAATTCCATGCGAAGCATAACGCTGCTGAGTGTTTTTCCCTGCGCATCATTTTTCAGTGATTTTGTTCCTCCCCCGCCGAGCGAATTATGAAGCAAAAAATTCAGCCCTTCAATATTCGGAAGTTCAAACCGTTCAACTGCGCCGAGACAAATTCCCTCGAAATGAGTTTTTACGGTTTCAACCGTCAGATATTTCACCAGCAAAGGATAATATTCCGGTTTCCTGGCGATCACTCCCACGTTGCCGGTGTCCCCTTTGTCTCCCGAACGCGCATGCGCTATTTCATAAAGCTTTATTTTCATTGTGATGACACCTCTACTTTCGGATTAACAGCCGATTTCGGTAGAAGAGCCGGCCAGTACGCTATTACTTCACTCGGTTTTGGTCTGCCTGCGGCAAATCCCGTAACAGACGGAGGTCCCGTCAAAATCAACGGCGCAATTTCGCGGCTGAACCGTTCCATAGCTGCTTTATCTTTTCCCCTCACACCCACACGCATCACAACTTCGTTCAGTGCTTCGGCATTCGTCGCCAACGGACCGAAACAGGAATTATATCCGAGAAATTCCGTTCGAATTTCATCAAATTTCAGTCCGATAGAAGAGAGACGCGAACGGAGAATTTCATCCGACCGCTTTGCTTTTTCCAGCGCATCGGGCCATGCATATGTCAGCGTTGAAAATGCCGTATAGCCGTCAAAATATGCCATGGAGACTTTATAGGAATCAGTTGCCGGCGCGCCCTGTATACCGTATACTTCCACTCGGTTTACAGAGACTTCTTTCAATTGTATGGAAGTAAAATCTGCCACGCAATCCGGGGTAATATAATTTTTTGGATTGCCGATTTCATACAACAGTTGTTCTTTCACCGTAGCGGAGGAAACCAGTCCGCCGGTATTTTCATGTTTTGTGATTGCAAACGTACCGTCGGGATGTGCTTCGGCAATAGGGAATCCGATGTTTGCAAGATCCGGTACGTTTTTCCAATCTCCCGTAAAATTTCCGCCGCTTGCCTGGCCGCCGCATTCAAGAATGTGACCTGCCACCGTGCCGGCAGCGATTTTATTCCAATCATCCCACAACCAGCCGAATTCATACACCATCGGTGCGAGCGTCAGACCGGTGTCGGTCGTTCTGCCGGTGATGACGATATCCGCTCCCTGTTTCAATGCTTCAACGATCGGCTGCGCGCCGAAATAGACATTCGCGCTGATGATATGACGGCGGACGGAAGAAAGTTTCTCGCCCGTTTCCATATTATCCAGCATCATTCCTTTCGAGGCGAGCGTATCGATGTTATCCAGAATATCGTCCCCGTACACAACACCGATTTTCAAATCTCCAATACCATGTTTTTTCGCTACGGCAAATATTGCATCGCGGCAAGCCAAAGGATTCGCACCACCGCCGTTGGTAATCACTTTAATCCCTTTGCTTTTGATATCCGGCAGAATTTCGTCGATCAATGAAACAAGATCCCGCGCATACCCCATTGACGGATCTTTCATCTTCTGTTTTTGCATGATCGACATCGTCACTTCCGCAAGATAATCAAGCATCATGTAATCGATCGGACCTTTCCGTACCTGATCGACGGGTGCTTTCTGAAGGTCACCCCAGAAACCCTGACCTGACGCTATGCGTATTTTTTCCTTCATGACTTTACCGGCATCAATTAATTACTGTACGTTTTGCAACAAGGTCTTAATCCGTCAATGTAAGCTTATTTTAAAGTAATATGCAGCTCGTTCAGCTGTTTTTTATCGACGGCAGAGGGATTGTCATCCATTAACGATACACCGCTCGCCGTTTTGGGAAATGCGATAACATCGCGGATCGACTTGGCGCCTGCAAACAGCATTGCGATCCTGTCAAAACCGAACGCAATACCGCCGTGCGGCGGCGCTCCGTATTTAAATGCATCGAGCATGAATCCGAATTTCATTTTCGCTTCTTCTTCTCCGATGCCGAGCAATTTGAATACTTTACTCTGCAATGCAGAATCATAAATTCTGATGCTGCCTCCCGCTATTTCATTTCCGTTCAGCACAAGATCATATGCACGGGCGCGGGCTGCCGTCGGATCGCTCTCCAGCAAGTGGGCATCCTCCGGTTTCGGAGCGGTAAACGGATGATGCATTGCCACGTGGCGTTGTTCTTCCGCAGAATATTCGAACATCGGAAAATCGACAACCCAGAGCAGATTCCATTTATTCTCATCGATCAGGTTGAGACGTTTCGCAATTTCAAGCCGGAGTGTGCCGAGCGTCGAAAAAGTTTTTTGCCATGTGTCGGCAACAATCAGCACCGTGTCTCCGGTTTTCGCACCGGCAGCGGAACAGATTGAACGGCAGAGTTCGTTGCCCAGAAATTTTTCAATCGCGGACTCAACACCTTTTTCGGTCAGCTTTATATACGCCAGACCGCCGACACCGAGCGACTTCGTAAATGTCACCAGATTGTCCATTTGATTTCTGGTATACGCCGCACCTCCGGGGATCGAGAATCCAGCTACGACACCCCCCTTTGAAATGGTTTCGGTAAATACTTTAAATCCCGATTCCCGGACAAGCTGACTGAAATCGGAAAGTTCAAGTCCGAACCGCAGGTCCGGCTTATCGCTGCCGTACCGTTCCATCGCTTCTTTGTACGTCAACCGGGGAAGCGGCGTCGGGAGATCGATATTTTTGATCTCCTTGAAAAACCGTTTCATCAATCCTTCCACAGTCGTCTGGATATCTTCTTCGTCCACAAAGGACATTTCGACGTCAATTTGTGTAAATTCAAGCTGCCGGTCCGCTCTCAGATCCTCATCCCGGAAACATTTCACAATCTGAAAATATCTGTCATATCCCGCCACCATTAAAATTTGCTTGTACGTCTGCGGTGACTGCGGAAGTGCATAAAATTTTCCCGGATTGATCCTGCTTGGCACAAGAAAATCTCTCGCCCCTTCCGGTGTACTTTTCATCAGTATGGGCGTTTCCACTTCGACGAAGCTCTGTTCGTCAAAATATTTTCTCGTTATCTGGTACATCGTATGTCTGAGCAGTAAATTCTGCTGCATCGGCGCCCGCCGCAAATCCAAATAACGGTATTTCAGTCGAAGATCTTCATTCGTTTCAAGCTTGTCTTCAATCGGAAACGGTGTTGTTTCCGCTTTGTTCAGTATGGTGAGATCGTCCGCTTTAACGTCGATCGCTCCCGTTGCGAGTTTCGGATTATCGGTGCCTGCCGGACGCTGTTCCACCATACCGGATACGGAAATAACGAATTCCGTTCGTAATTCTTTCGCAAGCGAATGAATTTTTTCATTATGTTCAGGATTGAACACGACCTGGGTTTTTCCATACCGGTCCCGGACATCAATAAAAATGACTCCGCCGAGATCCCTGCGTGTGTCAACCCATCCGGTCAGGGTTACAGTGTTGCCGATGTGTGAGCTGCGAAGTTCTCCGCAGGTGTGCGTCCTTTTTTTATACCGCATGTGTAAATATTCTTTCTGACAATAAAAAATCCCCGCTACGAGGGATAAACAAATAAACAATCCTTATGCACTATCAAGATACGCAAAATCGGGAGGTTTTTCAATAATGGAGGAATATCTAATTCTGCTTTGCGAGCACTTTAAGAAATTCGATAAGCTGCCGCGGCGAGGAGCGGGGACGGAAACTGTCGTTGTCGGTCAAATAGGTGTAAAACTTTCCATCCTTGAACAACGACGGAGGACTCGGGCTTTGTGAATTGAACGGACTGAAGAGACCGCTCGTGCCGCCATAGGGAATTGCGGGATTAAAAATGCTGGTGGGAGACTGGCTGAAACCGTATTGTCCCCAGGAATTAATGATGGATTGAGGATTTGCCGTATCCGCCAGCACCATGCCGAGATAAGTTCCGTCAGGAGCGATGATGCGTGCATTCAGAAGCTGGAAAAATTCATCGTTTGATGCCTGCTCTTCGTCGTCCGCCAGCATCGGATCATCATCAGGAGCAGAGGAACCGGACTCCTTCGAAGGTGATCCTCCGTACTTCGAGAATGTGAATTTCATCAGGCTTTGCGGTTCGTTTACCTGATTATACGTTATCCACTGAACAGTATTTCCTTTGGAATCATATTTGTATAATTCCTTGAACTTCATCAACCGGTCATTTCCTGAAACTTCGACAAGATTTTGATCCTTATCGTACAGAAACGTTTTGTTGTATATTAATCTTCCGTCTGCACTGAATTGTTTTTCAGCAAGCAGTTTGCCGTTTGTCTGCACCACATACTGCGACCGTGTTTTCAGAGTACTGTCCGGCCGAAATGCTTTCAGTTCGACAAGATTTCCATTCCCGTCATATTCGAATCCGAACCATTCGTTCAACACATAATGTACGCTGTCATAGGATTGGAAATAGCGGTTATATTTGAATACCGTTAAAATATTTCCTTTACGGTCGTAGGTAATTTCAAATTTTCGAAGACTGTTTCTGAATTCGACGACATTCCCTTTCCCGTCATACAAATATGTATCACGCATGAACATTTTTCCGTCTTCCAACCTTCCGTACGTCTCCAGCAGCAATCCAGATTGATCATAAATATTCGTAATCTTTTTTTCAACTTTCCCGTCGGCAGTGTAATACACTGTTTCGATCCTATTATTTCTGGCATCGTACCGATGAGACGTTTTTAACGTTTGTTCATCTTTTTTCAGCAGTTCCTCGATTAGATTCCCCTGTTTATCATATTGGTACGAAGTTATCGAAGATATTTTCCCGTCGGAAGGATCGTAGGTAGTTACTTTTGTTTTTTGACCTTTGCTGTTATACCGGGTGAGGGATTCGGTAATTCCTTCGCTGCTTACTTTCCCGAATTTGTACGGATATTTTGTTCTGGTGATGGCGCGGATACCGGAGGAGGCGATGCGTTTTTGTTCCTGCTGTTCTGCCTGAATTTCTCTTTCAACCTCTTTTTTACTTTTCGGTACAAATTCCGTTTTTTGAGCGACGGACATTGCGGCACCGAGGACGATGAGGACTGTCCAAACAGCAATTGTTTTTGAAGAAGTCAGACATGAGAGCCAGAACTGCATGGTCAGGGTAGTCGATGGTGATGAAAAAACATTAAACAATCAGCGAGAATTGATTACTCGTGCGCCCAAAAGTGTACGATTTACAATGAGAAAGTAGAGAAAATGCCAAAGAATTGCAATACGAAAGAATGGATGAGATAATCGTTTTGCTGAAATCGGACAGAAACCGACGCTATTTCGGCGGATAATAGACCCGCAGAATTCTCCATCTTCCTCGCTCATAGCTGAATGTAGCGGTGATTGTTACGGATGAAGAATGAAATGATCCGATCGATGTAATTTTGGATTGTGAGGATGAGTATCCGGCAGGACGGTCAGCGGAAAAAACGATAATTCCTCCTTCAGCAGGAACACTTTCAGATGAATAATTATATAATGAAGCATTGGCGCCCATTTTTTCCAGTGCGAGCGATATGCCGGATTTTGCCAGCTTTTCCGCCTGTACCGCATTGGCTGACGTTTCCACCGAGACAGCATTGGTGTTATTGCTGCTGTTCATTGAGAGCGAATACATTCCGAGAATCAAATAAATTCCGGAAAGCATGACGATTTTTGAATTATCCATTCTTCCTCCTGTTGCCGTGAGTCCTTGCATACAGAGTACCATTCACAGCAACGGGGTTCAAGAATTTTCTTGTGAGAATATTGTAAGTGGAGATTAGAGGATTATAAATTTTCCGGAAAGAAATGTTCTTCCCACCGTACTTCCCGGGGAGCTGATTCCGACGTACCCTCATTCAACCCTGATTCGGTATTTCTGGAACCGATGATGAGTCTGATGCTAACAGATTTTATATTAGGAACATCAGTACCGGTCACGGTCGATGCATCGGCACGATAATACCGGACGTTGAATGTCGTAACGTCACGCGCCACCTCCATCACCGATCCGCCGTTGATGCTCCTGTATAAAATTTTATATGGTACGGAACCGCTCGTAGTGTTCAGATAATACCGGATAATATCAACGCTGCCGTTATTATCATAATCGGAACGAAAACTCATTTCCATGAGATTGGCAACGGGAAAGTTTTTGTTTGCAGAATTATATCCGGCAAGTTTCAGGTCTGCGGAGATCGTCTGGGCCGGGGCGGTGATTGTTTCGTTGAGATAGATTCTTTCGGTATTCTTGTACAATGCTTCGTGCATATTGATGATCAAATTCAAAATGATCATAATGATCGATGCTCGAATGGCAAGCATTCCTACGATATCTAGTATGACTGCCATCTAATACGCTTTCACTGTGCTGAAGGTCAACGTCACATCATCATCTTCTTGGCCGTCACCGTCTAGATCTTTCTTTGGAAAGTAAGTCGGATTAGTGACCGAAACAACAATCTTCTTAAAATAAGTCCGAGTCCCTGCATTAACATTCAAATTACTCTTGTTAACGTAATACACCTGCACCGACAGATTAAAACCGGTTAACGAACCTGATTGTGCAATCCGGGTATAACCATTATAGTCATCAACATCGTCATAATAATTTTGACCGGGATTCATCGACCGATAATTGAGTACATTTGGATTCGATACAACATCGGGCAGCGGAACATTATTTTGTTCGTAACCCGAAATATATGTAAAGAACCAAAATGTCGAATAAATTGGATCCGGTCCAAGATTACCGGGGGTGGTGAATGACGATGCGGCGAGGTAGCCCGATGCACTTGTATCAACCTGTTCGTCAAATTTCTTTGTGACAATTTCGGCAAGCAGCGCATTAGCTAATTTTGCCGATTGGCGGTACGCTTCTTGTTCGTAATAATTGCTGTCCCTGTCAACAATCATTCTGTTTGCATTCATCGCTGCAATGGTCAGCAGAACGAGAAATGCAGTCGTTAGCATTGTTTGACCTAATCCCATAGTTCCCTTCGTAAATCTCTAATCTTCACTTGTTGCGGCAGCTACTTCGTCAATGGAAGTCACGCCGGATTTTAACAAATCGATTGCCCGCTGCCGAAGCGTAATCATTCCTTCAGCCATCGCGGCATCCCGAAGCTGCTCTTCATTAATGGACGTACCGGCATCAAGAATCAATTGACGAATTGCGCGTGTAAAATATAACGCTTCGTGGATTGCGACCCTTCCCTTGTATCCTTTAAGACAATCAATGCAACCGATCGGCCGGTAAAAAGTATTGGCCGACAGCTCTTCATCCGTGATGCCGAGTTTTTTCAGTACTGGAATGTCACCCTCTCTGATTTTTGCCTTACACCGCGTGCATAATTTTCTTACCAGCCGCTGCGCCACAACGATGTTGACACTATTGGCAATCAGGAACGGTTCAATACCCATTTTAAACAACCGTGAAAGCGCACTCGGTGCATCATTGGTATGGAGTGTGGAGAGCGTCAGATGTCCGGTGTTCGCAAGCTTGATGGCGATTTCCGCGGTGGTGCGGTCCCGCATTTCACCCACCATGACAATATCCGGATCGTGGCGCAGGATGGCACGCAACGCACCTTCGAAATCGAGCTTCGGATTTAATTTTACCTGACGGGCGCCTTCAATAAAATATTCGACCGGATCTTCAACCGTAATGATGTTGAGCGACGGATCCATGATCGTCCTGAGCGACGCAACCAGCGTTGTACTCTTTCCGCTTCCCGTTGGACCGGTCACGATCACAATTCCGTGAGGTTTTTTGATCGCCCGTTTCATTACTTGTTCGCTGTACGAATCAAATCCGAGTTCTTCGATCTTTTTTCCCGTTGTCGGCTCCCTCAGAACACGGATAACGATTGATTCAAACTTGTTCTTCAGTTCATGCCCGACAAGAGGAATGACGGATAACCGGAACCGAATGGTCTGTTTGTCGATGACCAGCTGTGCAAAACCGTCCTGCGCCAAATTCCGCTCAAAACGATCGAGGTTTTTTGCACGATCTTTCACAACGGCCGCAACCGCTTCCGCGCGGGTTTCCGTATGGGTATACCATCTGGACAATCGTCCGTCAACACGGAAATAAAACTCGGTGATTTTCTCCCCTTTCGGAATCACGTGAATGTCGCTCGCTCCGACACGGACGGCATCAACAAAGATGCTTTCAATCAACGCAACGAGACCGCTACGGCTGATTTCGTCGTCAATCTCCTGCTCGAATCTGTCGCTGTCTTCATCCTCATCCTGGACAAAACCTTCATCACGGAGATCCGATTCGTGGTCCTTATATATAGCACGGTCAATGCTGACCCGGTTCCAAATTTCCTGCCACTGAGACAGCGGGACATAGCAGATTTCAAATTTTTTATTCTCAAAGGAGCGGGCGATGTTATAAATTCCGGCATTTGTCGGATCCGGAGTGATGATCAGCAAACGCCCTTCTTTTGCTTTGTCGATTTTATACGGAAGCACCTTGTTTTCCACCGCCTGTTCGCGAAGATACAGCGGCAGGGTCTGCAGCTCTCGTCGGATAAAACCGAGGACACCGTCATCGGTGGAATCTTTTGTGACGTCAAGAATGCGGAACGTATAGAACTGTGCAGCTTCGGCAAAGAGCAGATCGCGGTTAATCTTAAATTGGTCAGTCAGAATATGCAGCAGTTGATTTCGGGATTTGGATCCTTCTTTGGCAAGGACTTCTTCCGCTTTTTGAAGTGTTTTTTCATCGACGATCCCCTTCTCCAGAAGAACGGAAGGAAGGGAGCGTTTCAATATAGTGCCTTGCTGAACCGACATAAATGTTACCTTACATGATGGAACATGATTACATGCTTGGTTCGATGTTCAATGAAGCTGTTTCCGTTGAAAGTAATGTCAAGAATACCAGTGCCAGCATAATGACAATCGTAATTGTCACTTCAATGAAACTCATCAGATTTTTCATTGAAAAGGTGTTTTCCATCTGATAGTAGTCCGCCACCTGAACAGCCGTTTCTTTCACCGCGCCGGTTTCAGACGCCGTGCTGAACCGGGAAATAAACACATCGGGGAAAAAATTCGCAGCACCGAGCGCTTTGCTCAAATCAGTGCCGTACTTCAGCATGCTGGGAATCGAAACTGTTTTAATCCTGTACGATAAATATGAATTTCCGCTTGCTTCCGCAGCTATTTGAATCGCATCAATGTTTTCGCTTGATGAAGTATACATAATTCCAAGCACACGGCAAAATATTTCGGTGCTTGTGTTGCGCATGATACCGCCGACATACGGAATTCTAATGATCATGCTGTCCCTGAAGAGCTTTCCTTTTTCGGTCAGCAAAAATCCGTAAAAGCCGATGAGTCCGAGAATGCCGACAATGGAAACCCATTCATAATTTGCTTTGATCACTTTGCTTGCTTCCAGCGTAAATGCTGTCAGCGGAGGAGTTGTGGACATCACCGGACCAAGCATATCCATCATTTTGGGAACAAGATAGACGGCGTAAAAAACAATCGCGCCGAGCACCGTCACGGACGTGATTGCCGGCATGATCAATGCGCTGATCAAACCTTTTTTGAATTCCGCCTCCCGTTCAACCAATATCGCAACGCTTTTAAATATTGATGTCATCTCACCGCTTTTTGATGCAATGCCGAGCATCAGCGCCACATGTTCACCGAACACCGGTCCTTGTTTGATGAATGCATCACGGGAATCGACACCGTTTTTCAGGTCGAGGATGATATTGCGCAATGCCGCTTTAAGATTCGCATCCTTGGCATTGTTCGACATAATCTGCAGCACTTCACTGTACGGTAGTTTTTGTTCCAGCAATCGAGCACTGGTGACGACAAAACTGACGATCTCCGTACTCGATGCCCGAAACTTGAACTCGTAATGCCGCCTGACATGCTTTACCTCAAATCCAAGGCGGGCAAGATTCCGTTTTACTTCATCCGCAGAATAGGCGCTCTGGAAACCTTCAATTGTTTTCGAACCTTTCCGGACGCTGTATTGAAAGACTTTTTTCTTCTTCTGCTTCGGCGGTTTTACCGACGGTTGACGTTTGATGTTCTTATTCGGTGGAGACAAAAAAGAAAAAAACGACTTTTTTGGAGGATTTTGAATATTTTTTTTCGCTTGTGAAGCGACGAATTTGTCAGCCATATTCAAAAATACATAATTTCAAATATAATGTATAGAGGTAATTAGTGAGAAAACGCTAATAGGACAAAACACCTGTAAAACAGGGAATCCCGCCAAAAGCGGGATTCCGTAGCTATACACTGTATTTTATGACCGGCATTAATTCATATGTGGAGAAATCTTGTCCAACAGACTCTTTTTCGGCATTGCTCCGACAATCTGGTCCACCACTTTCCCGCCTTTAAACACCAGCAGTGTCGGGATACTGCGAATTCCGAATTGCATGGAGATCTGAGGATTGGCATCAACATCAAGCTTGCCGAATTTCATTTTGCCGTCGTATTCCGAGGCAAGTTCTTCGATGATCGGTGCAATCATCTTGCAGGGGCCGCACCATGATGCCCAGAAATCGATAAGCACCGGTGTCTGCGAATCCAATACTTCATTTTTAAAATTTCCATCTGTTACTTCCACTGGTTTCATTGCATTCTCCTTTATGATAGTTTGATGGCGTGACGCCCGAGTATCTCCTGTACGCCTTCGATGAATTCCGTTGACGGATTGATCGTGTATTTGCGTGAAATAAAGACTTGTTGCGATTGAAATTCCTTTCCTACAACATTAAAGTAACAACTGCAGTTCCCGCGGTTCTTTTCCATCAACAATTTAAGCTTCCCGAGGGTAATATCGGTAACTTCGTCCGCATTGAGCAAGAAAAATATTTTTTTTGCATATTTTTCCCTTACAGCGTCCATCGGCAGAATCTCGTCGACAATGATCTTGATGATATCACCGCTTACCTCCCCCTTCCCTTCAACGAGAATCATGTTTTCTTCTTCGAGCAGTTCGGCATTTTTCCTGAAGACGCTTGAAAAGACAACACATTCCGCTTTGCCGGTGAAATCTTCGATGGTGATAAACGCCATCGTGTTTCCTTTTTTATCGATCTTCTTTTTTATGCTCGAAATGATGCCGCCCGCTTTCACGACGCCGTTTTTCATCCCTTCCACATCGCCGAGATGAACGGTGGCAAACGCATTGATTTCCTTTTCATATTTCAACAGCGGATGGCCGGAAACATAGAATCCGAGCACTTCCTTTTCTTTCGCCAGCTTTTCCTGTTCCTTCCACATCGGCAGTGCCGGAAGCTGCGGTTCAAGATGCGGAACGGCCGTAGCGGAGGTATCGCCGCCAAACAGACTATCCTGTCCCCGCTCCTGCTGAACCTGTGCAGACGCGGCGGATTGAACCATTTGTTCCACCGATTTAAACATTTGTGCACGGTGTTTGTTAATGCCGTCAAATGCGCCGGCAAGCACCAGTCCTTCGATTGTTTTTTTGGTGCAGATATGCAGATCTACTTTAAGACAGAAGTCGTACAACGAAACAAATTTTCCCTTTTCCGTTCTTGCCTTCACAATCGCATCGACGGCGTTGGAACCGACATTCTTAATCGCGGCAAGCCCGAAGCGAATGCCGTTTTTCACAACGGTAAAATCCCTTTCGCTCTCATTGACATCCGGTGGGAGCACCTCTATCCCTAACTTCCGGCAGTCATCGATAAAGAGCACTATCTTATCGGTGTTGCTGATTTCGGACGTGAGCGTCGCCGCCATATATTCGGCGGGATAATGTGCTTTTAAATAAGCAGTCTGATATGCAACAACGGAATATGCAACGGAATGAGATTTGTTAAAACCGTAACTCGCAAATTTCTCTATCAAATCGAAAATCTCGCCCGCCAGCTTCGCAGACAGTTTGTTCGTCTGCTGTGCTCCTTCGATGAACTCCGTTTTCAGTTCATCCATGATCTTCTTATCCTTCTTCCCCATCGATCGCCGCATCAGATCCGCTTTGGCAAGCGTGAAGCCGCCGATCTCCGAAGCGATCCGCATCACCTGCTCCTGATAGACGATAACGCCGTATGTCTCTTTCAGCGTCTCTTCGAGTTTGGGATGCAGATATTCGATCTTGGACTGGCCATGCTTCCGTTTGATGAAGTCGCCGATGTTTTCCATCGGACCGGGACGGTACAATGCATTCATCGCTGTCAGATCGCTGATGGAATTCGGCTTTAATTTCCTGAGCCAATCCTGCATGCCGGAACTTTCAAACTGAAAGACTGCAACCGTTTGCCCTTTGGAAAATAATTCGAATGTTTTCTGATCATGTTCCGGAATCGTGTCGATATTGATCGCGACGCCGTGGTTGCGTTTAATCTGTTCGAGTGCATTTTCGATCACCGTCAGCGTGCGGAGACCGAGAAAATCCATCTTCAGCAATCCCGCTTCCTCAAGATCCTTCATGGTGAACTGCGTCATCAGTTCCGTGGAGGGAGTCTTATACATCGGCACCAGATTGCTCAACGGCTCGGGAGAAATAACGACTCCCGCCGCATGCATGCCGGCATTTCGGTTCATTCCCTCCAGCACCTTTGCCACTTCAAACATCTGCTGGATTTTCGGATCGGCGTTTTCCTTGTACGGTTTCAAATCAGGAAGCGTCTCGAGTGCTTCGCGGATCGGCATCACCTTTCCGAGCATCGTCGGAATTTGTTTTGTGATCGCTTCTACGGTCTGGAGAGGAATGCCGAGCACTCTGGCTACATCCTTCAGCACTGCTTTGGAGGAGAGGGTTCCGAATGTGATGATCTGCGCAACATTTTCTTCGCCGTATTTTTCCCGTACATATTTAATCACGATATCCCGCTTCCAATCGGAAAAGTCAACGTCAATATCGGGCATGGAAACCCGATCCGGATTCAGGAACCGTTCGAACAGGAGATCGTACTTCAACGGATCAACATTCGTAATCTTCGTCGCGTATGCCACAATGCTTCCCGCAGCGCTCCCTCGTCCCGGTCCCACCATCACACCCCGCTCCCGGGCCGCTTTGATAAAATCCGCTACGATGAGAAAATATCCAGCATATCCCATCCGATTGATGACGCCGAGTTCATGCTTCATTCTCGCTTCGATGACCGGCGTGATGTCGGCATATCGCTCCCTCAATCCTTCCCACGAAATTTTTTCCAGATAGTCACCGAGCGTCGAAACACCGGCATCATCGGGAATCGGAAATTCCGGCATTTTATTTTTTCCCAATTCCAGATCGAGATTGCATTTTTCCGCAATTTCCATCGTGGAGGCGATCGCTTCGGGATATTCCTTAAACAGCTCGCACATTTCCCCGGCGCTTTTGAAATAAATCTGATCGGTGCCGTAACGGAGATTGGTGATGTCCGGAGCATCCGTTGCGCTTGCTTCCGGAATCAGAAGCATGATGTTGTGCGCAATGGCATGTTCGCGTTTGATATAATGGCTGTCATTCGTCGCAACAAGTTTAATTCCGAGCTCGTTGGCAAGTTTCGGCATGTCGCGCAGTACAATCTTTTCCGCCGGAATGCCGTGATCCTGAATTTCCAGATAGAAATCATCACCGAAGAGCCGATGGTACATCTGTGCGATTTCTTTTGCTTCGTGATATTCGCCGTTGATGAGCGGATTGGCAACGACTCCCCCGGCGCATGCCGATAAACAGACCAGACCTTCGTGATGCTGGGACAGCAGTTCGAAATCAATGCGCGGTTTGTAGTAATATCCTTCGGTATGGCCGAGCGTGACGAGTTTAATCAGATTTTTATATCCGACAAAATCCTTACAGAGAAGAATGAGATGATGATAATCCCTCTTCTTCTTTGTTCTTCCGTCAGAAACGAGCAGGTCGTTACCTTCGTCGCGCTCTTTCGATTTTGTAAACCGGCTTCCTTTGGTGAGAATATAGACTTCGCAGCCGATGATCGGTTTGATATTCTTCTTTTTTGCCTTTTTGAAGAATTCAATCGCTCCGAACATGACACCGTGATCCGTCAACGCGACGGCGGGCATATTGTTGTCCGCTGCCGCTTTGATGAGGGATTCAACCGTTGCGGCTCCGTCCAGCAGCGAATAATGCGTATGATTATGTAAGTGAATAAACTCGTTCATCTCTTCCGTTTCGGTTAATACACCAGCAATCTTTTTTCCATCATTTCCTCCATTGCATACCGCACACCTTCCCTGCCGAATCCTGATTCTTTCACTCCGCCGTACGGCATGCTGTCCACGCGGAATGTGGGATAATCATTGACGATGAGAGCACCGACCTGAAGATTCCGATAGGCGTGCTGTATGGCGGCAAAATCATTCGAAAAGATTCCCGCCTGCAATCCGTATTTTGACCCGTTGACCATTTCAATTGCTTCATCCACGGATGAAGATCGTTCCAAGGTGACGACAGGGCCGAATATTTCTTCGGAGCAGACTTTCATTTCCGGTGTGACACGTTCAATCACCGTGGGAGCATAGAATGAACCGTCTCTCATTCCTCCGGTCAGAATCGCCGCGCCCATCTGCCGGGCTTCGTTCACCCATGATTCTACACGGAGCGCTTCATGTTCGGAAATCATCGGTCCGGTAATTGTTTTTTCATCCGCGGGATTTCCGACGGCGACTTGTCGAGCAGCCGTGATCAAGCGCTCGCGAAAGAGATCGTAGACAGTATCGGCGATGATAATTCTCTGAACTTTAATACACACCTGTCCTGAATAACCGAATGCTCCCACAGTGCACCGGGCTACAGAATGATTTATATCCGCTGTTGCATCAACTATGGCGGCGGCATTGCCGCCCAATTCAAGGAGTGTTTTTTTCTTTCCCGCTTTCGATTTCAGCATCCATCCGACATGTGCGCTGCCGGTAAAGCTGAGCATATCGATGCGCGGATCCGTCACCAGCGATTCGGCACGTTCGTTCGACGTCGGTAGAATGTTAATGGCAGATTTCTCCAATCCAGACTTTAGCAGCATTTCCCCCAGCAGCATTGAAGTCAGCGGCGCCTGAGGAGGGGGTTTCAGGATGAATGTATTTCCGCTGGCAATCGCCGGAGCGATCTTGTGCGCGACAAGATTCAACGGAAAGTTAAACGGGGAAATACAAACAATGATGCCGATCGGAAATTTCCGGACGATGCCCTGCTTCCCCTTCGTTGATGCCGTACCATCGAGCGCGAGAGCTTCGCCGTGAATTCTGACGGCTTCTTCGGCGGCCAGTTCAAACGTTGAAACGGCCCGGTCTACCTCGATGCGGGAAAAGAGGATCGGCTTTCCCGCTTCGGCAGTGATTAAGGAGGCGCATTCCTCTTTTCGTTCTCGGAGCTGCTGCGCAACCGAACGGAGTATTTCCGCCCGTTCGAATCCGGAATAGTTGGAAGTGACGGAAAATGCAGAACGTGCCGATTCAATGGCTTCGTTGCAATCATCCTGCAGTGCCTGATGCTGCAGGGCGACGGCCGTACCGTCAAACGGATTCAGAACTTTGCTCTGCTCCGATGAGGTTCGCCATTTTCCAGCAACAATGAATTTTTGTTCTTTCATGCGACACACCGCGGCAGGATCGTTCGGTCCGACCGCGATCCCGAAATTATTCTTGAATAAACGATTCGATCTCTTCGATGATTTTTTCCGACGGTACATTCCACCGTTTTCCGCTGTTCCGGTCTTTTAATTCAATCTCGTTGTTCTTCAGATTTTTCTCCCCGACGATCACATGAAGCGGCATACCGAGCAGGTCCGCGTCTTTAAATTTAAACCCGGCGGTGGCATCGGCTCTGTCGTCGAACAGAACCGAAATATTTTTTCGTTTCAGCGCGTCGTAAATTTCTTCCGCTTTTAGTTTCACACTGTCCGAATTCATGTTCACGCAGATTAGGTGGACGAGATACGGAGCGATGGACTTTTGCCACTGAATACCGGCGTCGTCATGATGTTGTTCGATATGACAGGCAATAATTCTTTCGACTCCGATGCCGTAACTTCCCATTATGATCGGCTGTTCTTTTCCCTGATCGTCGAGAAAATTGGCTTTCATCGACACGGAATATTTCGTTCCCAGTTTGAAAATATGTCCGACTTCGATCCCTTTCACGATCCGCAATGTCCCCTTCCCGTCCGCCGTCGGCTCTCCCTCTTCCACCATTCTGAAATCGTGGAATGCCGACACAATCACGTCCCTGTCCATATCGAGATTCAGATAGTGGTAATCATTTTTATTCGCTCCGCAGACCAAACCGTTTGCATATTCCAGCCGTTTATCCGCAACAACCCGGAATGATTCCGGCAATTTCACCGGTCCGATCGATCCGGCATCGGCTCCCGTCAATTTGAGCAATTCTTCCGGAAGCACGGGACGTATATCCTGTCCGAACACGCTCTGCAGTTTCGTTTCATTTAATTGGTCATTACCGAGCATTAATATCAGGACCGGTTCTTTTCCGTTCATGTAGATCAGCGACTTGGCGCAGCGGTGAACCGGCATGTTGACAAATGCCGCCACTTCATCGATGGTTTTGCAATTCGGCGTATGAAGTTCCTTTAACGGTTTGGACTCCGGAAATCGTTCTGCCGGTTTTACGCCGGACGCAGCAATTTCAACATTGGCGGCGTAACCGGTCTCGGTGCTGACAGCAAGCAGATCTTCTCCTGCATTTGATTCAACCATAAATTCCTGGGAACCGCTCCCTCCCATTGCTCCGCTGGAAGCACCGACGACATGAAAGGTTAATCCGCACCGGGTGTAGATTTTTTTATATGCTTCAGCATGCAAATCATAACTTTTATCCAGTCCCTGCTGTGTGGAATCCAGACTGTAGGAATCTTTCATCGTGAATTGCCGGCCTCGCAGAACTCCCGATTTCGGACGGGGTTCGTTCCTGAATTTTGTCTGAATCTGATACCAAATCTGCGGCATTTCTTTGTACGATTTCACATGATTCTTCGCAATGGAAGTGATCACCTCTTCGTGCGTCGGAGCAAGAACCATCGGTCGATTTTTCACATGGAACATAATATCTCCGAACGCCTTTACACGGTCCGTTTCCTCCCACAATTCAATCGGATTAAGTGCCGGCAGATGGAATTCCTGGCCGCCGATCGCGTCCATCTCCTCGCGGATGATCGTCATAACATTTTTCATGACGGCATAGCCGAGCGGGAGAAACGAGAAAATACCGGAAGATAATTGACGCATCAATCCGGCGCGGATCATCAATCGATGACTTGGAATAACCGCATCGGCGGGGACTTCTTTAACGGTAGGAATAAATCCTTGGGATAAACGCATGGTTGTGCCGTATGATATTGGAGCATGATTGGAAACCTGCATCTGCAGCAGGATGAAACAGGAATTGTGTTCTCGCGCAGACTCGAACTGCGATTAGAGGTTTAGGAAACCCCGGTTCTAT
>CAZQSI010000016.1:25135-49589 GCA_964596155.1 uncultured Chitinophagaceae bacterium | reverse complement strand
GAACAGCACGGCTCTTTTCCGTTGAAAGGAAGTAATTTTTTCAAGCGACCCGATCGAAAAGATGCCGCCGCGTGGAAGGACGACATCCGACTGCTTGACGATATGCACGAACAACTGTTGAGTGTCGTGCGACAGCTTTCTTCCCGCGATCTTAAATCCACACCGAAGAACAGCGTCTTCAGTACGTTGCAGACCATCACCGGCATCGCAATGCACGATGTCTATCATGCAGGACAAATACAATTACTCAAGCGTCTGCAACGCTGATGTCGTGCCGAAATTTTTTTCCGCCGCTCACTTAGGAATCTATTATAGAGCATTCCCGAAATGTTCATGCCTGTGACCGAATACATTGCTTTCCTTTAATTATTCCCCTACATTATTCCACGCTATCAAGCAGATCATTAACTAGCTGTAATCATTGATGAGAGCATTCGTTACTACCTGTCTTCTGAATTCGATTCTTTTCTTCACACTCGCTGCCCAGACCGCGGTTTCTCCGAAACGGGAGTTCCGGGCTGCATGGGTAGCCACTGTCTCCAACATTGATTGGCCGTCAAGCAAGTTTCTCTCCACTTCCTCGCAAAAAGCGGAGGCGATAGCGATTCTGGATCTGCATAAATTGAATAACATCAATGCAATTCTGCTTCAGGTTCGTCCGTCGTGCGATGCTTTTTATCAGGGGGGACAGGAACCTCTCTCGGAATATCTTGTCGGAACACAGGGAGGAAACCTCAGCAGTTATTACGATCCCCTGCAGTTCTGGATCGATGAGGCACACAAACGCGGAATGGAACTGCATGCCTGGTTCAATCCGTATCGTTCGGTTGTTTCGTCGGGAAGCAGCGTTCACAATTCTCATATTTCAAAAACAAAACCGGAATGGAACATCACCTATGGTTCCAGCCCCTATAAACTTCTCAATCCCGGAATTCCAGATGTAAAAAATTATGTCGTGAACATTATTATGGATGTGGTGAAACGATATAATATTGACGGTGTTCACTTCGACGACTATTTCTATCCGTACGGCGGCATGACGACGCAGGATACGGCAGCGTATTCAGCATACAAAGGAAACTTTACCAACATTGCCGATTGGAGAAGGAATAATGTCAATTCTTTTGTGGCGATGGTTCACGACAGCATAAAGGCAGTCAAACCCTGGGTTAAGTTCGGTATCAGTCCGTTCGGCATCTGGAAAAGCGGGACTCCGGCAGGCATTGTCGGACTCAGCGCGTATTCCGATATTTATTGCGATGCTTTAAACTGGCTTCAGAACAAAAAAGTTGATTACATCACTCCGCAGCTCTACTGGCGCATTGCAAACGGCGCCGGAGGATCGGGCGGTACACAACAGGATTATAAATCGCTGATGCCGTGGTGGCATTTGCAGCTGAACGGAAGACATTTGTACACCGGCAATGCGGTCTATAGAATCGATCCGTCGAGCAGTAACTGGCCGGCGCAGGAAATTCTCGATCAAATTGATTTTAACCGGCTGCAGCAAAAAGCGCTTGGCTTTGTAGCATTCAGTTCCAAATCCGTGACGAGAAACTTCAAAGGCATTCAGGATTCGCTTCGCAGCAATCACTTTAAATATCCTGCTCTTCATCCGACAATGCCGTGGCTGGACGACGTACCGCCGATCGCCCCGGTGAATCTGACGTCAACGATTACAGGGAACAGCATCCAGTTGCAATGGCAGAAGCCGGGAACCGCTGCGGACGGCGATACCGCCGCATCGTATGTTGTCTATCGTGCGCAAGCTCCCGATACGGTGAATGTGAACGACGCCCGACAGATTATTTCCATCATTCCTAAAGATACCACCCGGTACGTCGACAATGGCGCAGTCTACGGGAAATCCTATTCGTATGTGGTGACGTCGTTTGATAAACTTCGCAATGAAAGCGACGCAACGGCGAAAATCAACATCATCTTCACCGGTGTTGAAGAGGAGCAGACTGTTCCGGCGGTATTTGCGCTCGAACAAAACTTCCCGAATCCGTTCAATCCGACAACGACGTTACGGTTTACGCTGTCCAAAGCAAACCGGACGACCCTGATTATTTATGACGTGCTCGGCCGCGATGTGACCACTGTGGTTGACGCATTTCTGGAACAGGGGACGCATCAATATCAATTTTCAGGAACCAATCTTGCCAGCGGTGTTTACTTTTATCGGATCGTCTCCGGAGATTTTGTTCAAACCAAAAGAATGGTATTGCAAAAATAAGCTGACGGCGTATTCCGAAAAGGCAGCAAAAACCGTTTGTATCCGGTATCCGGTATCCGGCATCCGCATCATGGTACGCTTTTTGTATAATTATACACAAATTGAATAAAGATTTTTCAGGTGTCTTTATTCGATTTTATTTAGTACCATACTGCCGGTATCAAACCCCATCGCTTCCAAAATATCATATTACTGAATACGGTTTCCTTTCAGAGTATGCACTACAGTGAATTACAACGACATGCGTTTCTAAATTTCTTTAAGGAGATGAATCGGTGAAATCTTTTGCTACTCTCTGCTCTATTCTTCTCTTCGCATCAGCATCATTTTCCGGAACGACCGGAAAAATTTCCGGCATCGTCAAAGACGCCCAATCCGGCGAAGTTCTGGTGGGTGTAAACGTTGTGGTGGTCGGTACTACACTGGGCGCCTCGACCAACATCGACGGAGCGTTTGTGATCCTGAATGTATCTCCCGGCGAGTATTCCGTCCGCGCCTCATCGCTTGGGTATGCCGCCGTCACTCAGACAAAAGTGCGGGTTGATATCGACCAGACAACCGAACTGAATTTTCGGCTGAATCAGGATGTCATTCAAAGCGAAGAAGTGGTCGTGGTGGCACAGCGTCCCGTCGTGCAAAAAGATGTGGCATCGTCCCGCGCCAATATCAACGTGAAGGAAATTGAAAGTCTTCCCGTCTCCACCGTCAGCGCCGTAGTTGGATTGCAGGCAGGCGTGCAGAGCGGATTTGTCATCCGCGGAGGAAGTTCGGATCAGACGGCGTTTATTGTGGACGGATTGACGCTGAGGGATGAACGGAACAATACGCCGTACAGCGGCATCAGTCTCAGCTCGGTGCAGGATATTCAGGTGCAGACCGGCGGATTCAACGCGGAATACGGAAACATTCGTTCCGGCGTCGTGAATGTCATTACAAAAGAAGGGAGTCCGAATCAATATTCCGTTTCGGCAACCGTTCGGTACAGTCCGCCCACCGCAAAACATTTTGGACCGTCTGTCTATAACCCCAACTCATATTGGATTCGTCCCTTCCTTGATCCCGGTGTGGCATTTGTCGGAACAAAAAACGGCACATGGGATGTGTTTACACAGCAGCAATTTCAGGAATTTGAAGGATGGAATTCCATTTCCGAAAAGTCTTTAAAGGATAATGATCCCTCCAACGACATCACGCCGGAAGCGGCGCAGCGGTTGTTCTTATTCCAGCACCGCAAGCAGGGAGACATCACAAAACCGGATTATGATATTGATGCAGGATTTGGCGGACCGGTTCCCTACGGAGAAGACCTCGGCAATCTGAGATTTTTTGCATCTTATCGAAAAGCGAAAAGCATGTACGTGATTCCGCTCTCCGCCGAAGCATATGAAGATTACAACGGACAACTGCGAGTGACATCGGACCTCACCGGCACCATGAAACTGATGGTTCAGGGAATGGTCGGCGAACAGACCGGCACCAACAATAACAACGCAGGTTTACCCGGTTTATTCCAATCGGCAACAAACATCGTCAGCAACCTCGACCGCGTCAGCTATATCGATGCCAGAATCTATGCAAACGATTATTGGGCTCCCAGCACGATCTCGATGTATAATGTTGGGGGAAAGTTCACACACATTGTTACGCCCTCCACATTCTACGAAGTGAGCATCAATCAGCAAAGATATTCATATACAACCGCTCCAGGGAGAAAGCGAAATACCGACAGCATCTACACCTTCGGCGGTGTGAAGACCGATGAAGGACCATTCGGATTTTATCCGTCGCTCCCCACAACCGGCATCGGAAGCGGACTTCGCATGAGCATCGGATTCAGCAATTCGCGCGATTCAAGTCAGCTGGTTTCCTTTACTTCCCGGTTTGATATCATCAGCCAGTTAAATCAGTACAACAATGTCAAGGCAGGATTCGAAATCGTCTATACGGACAACAGCGTCAACTACGGATCTGTCGACGAATATCTGCCGAGCGGCAGATCGCGTTCAACCTGGAGAACGTTCCCGATCCGCGGCGCATTATATGTGCAGGATAAATTGGAATTTGAAGGAATGGTGGCGAACATCGGTCTGCGGATGGATTACTCCGATCCGAGCGGATACTGGTATGATTTCAGTTCATACAATAAGGCGTTCTCAAGCGAGCTTTCGCTCGGACTGGACACATTACTGGCGCACATTGAAACTAAAAAGAATATTTCCTTCAGTCCGAGAGTCGGCGTGGCATTTCCTGTCACGGAGTATTCAAAATTATTCTTCAATTACGGACATTTCCGACAGATGCCGACGCCGGAAAATCTGTATCTGATTCGGCGGTTCTCGGACAACAATCAAGTAACGTTCATGGCGAATCCGAATAATCCTCTGCCGAAAACGGTGGCATACGAACTGGGATATGAACACAGTTTGTTTGAACAATACCTGATACGGCTGTCCGGATATTACAAAAATGTCACGGATCAGATTACGTCCGTCACCTATATCAGCAGAGATACAAAAGTGAACTATGCTCTTGCTGTTCCAAATTCGTACGAGGATATTCGCGGATTTGAAGTGACCGTTTCGAAAAACCGCGGCGATTGGATTACCGGTTTTCTCAATTACACGTATATGGTCCGCTCGACCGGCCGATTCGGTTACCGGCTGCAATATGAAAGCGCGGCGGATCAGCGCAACTACGAACGAAGCAACAGGGAAACTGATATCTATCAGACAAAACCGATTCCGGCACCGTATGCGCGCGGCAGCGTTGATTTCTTCACGCCGGTTGACTATATGACCGATGTGGAACTCGGAGGAGTATCGCTTCTGAATGAATGGAAATTAAACCTGACGGCGAGTTGGGTGGCAGGCGATTACTTTACATGGACCGGAGGAGGCAGCAAGCCGGGAATTCAATACAATGTTCAATACAAGGATAATTACAACTTTGATATGCGGCTAAGCAAGAATTTCAAGATTCTTTCCGCCAATGTGCAAATGTTCATGGATATTCAAAATTTGTTTAACATTAAAAATTTCTCCCGCTACGGCTACACGGATGGCAAAGATTATGAAAACTACATGAAGTCGCTCCATCTGCCGGCGGACATCGGCGATCCGCTGAATTACGGCAACATTCCCGGAGACGATCAACCGGGCGATGTCAGAGCGGACGGCGTGGCATACCAGCCGATTGTTTCGACAACACTATCCTCCGTCACTACGCCGCAGCCGACGGCCATTTACTATGACCAGTTAACAAAAGATTATTATGAGTACCGCAACGGCGCGTTCGCGAAAGCGGACCCGGGACGGTTGCAGCAGGTTTTGAATGACAAAGCTTACATTGATATGCCGAACATGGATTATTTTGTCTTTCTGAATCCGAGAGACATTTTTTGGGGTTTGAAAATCAGTTTTGAATTTTAGTACAGCATTGAAACGATGAGGATTGTATGAAGCTCTTACGTGTATCATTAATCACTCTGTTCGCCGCTCTCAGCACCGGAGTCGCTCAGAATTCGAAATGGATGAGCGTCGGTTCGCTCCACAACTGGTATTCGGAGTACGGATGCGAGATTGAAGAGGGAAGAGTAAAAGTTCAGCAGGACGGATTGCGGTGGCCGGCGATTTATGCGTATCAGGATGCGCAGGCGGCTAAAGGTTTCTGGATCGGAACAACCAACTATACCGAACCGGCCGGAATCTTCGCGCATAAAGTGGTGCATGTGGGACCGAGAGTGCAGGGGATCGGTGAATTTTTTCCGGTCAGATTCAAAATGATCAGCAAATATGAACCGACACAGGTGTTTGTCAACAACAATCTTTCGTACGGTACCAGCGTTGAAAACGACAGCATCGATCCGAATTTGAAGTACGACAGGGTGATTGATAATATCACTCATACGTCAATCGGATTGACGATGCGGAGAAAAATTATCGGTTTCAGCCAGCAGTATCACGATAATTACCATATTCATGAATATACATTCACCAATTCCGGCGTGATCGATGCTGCCGGAAAGACCAGAGCGCCGCTGACGCTGACCGATGTATATTTTTATTTTCAATACCGTTACGCTCCTGTTGCCGATACCCGCTATGTCATCGGAGGAAATCCGACCGGATGGGGCATCAACACTATGAACGATGTAACCGGCGACACGACCGTTCCCCATGTCTTCTTCCCCGGATCACAGTATGATGACATTCGCGCCAATTACGCATGGCACGGAAAATATCCTCCCTTTACGCAATATGATAATATCGGCGCACCGATCTGGTCCGGATATTATGAAAAGACAGATACGATCGGACGGCTCGGCGCCCCGCACTTTGTCGGCGTTGCAACATTGCATGCCGATACATCCCCGACCGACACGACGGATGATAAGAGCCAGCCGAGAACCACGTCATACGAAGGTTCCGATGAACCGAATCAATCCAGAAATGATCAGTACAATAAAACACAAATGAGCAGCGAATACGGATGGATGTCCAAAGGAAGAAACCTTCCGAGGCATGCGGATAAAGTGGGAGCATCGGGCGATCCCGCACTCGGCACGCCGGGAGGATATTCGGGCGCAAATGGATACGGACCGTATACCATTGCTCCGGGACAAAGCATCCGTTTGGCCGTTGTTGAAGCGGCGAACGGACTCAGCCGCGAAGCTTCGATTGAAATCGGAAGAGCGTTCAAAGCGTCGGGCGGAAATGTGAATGCCTTGATAAGGTTCAACGGAAATGACAAGACGAAAAATGACTGGGTTTACACCGGAAGGGATTCGCTGTTCCAAACATTCCGCCGTGCATACACGAATTACAATACAAACTACAGCGCGCCGCAGCCTCCTCCTCCGCCAAAATTTTTTAATGTCAACTCCGGTGCAGGTAAAATCAATCTCAATTGGACTCCGAACACAGACATTCCGACCGCTCCTGCGGTAAAAGGATGGGAATTGTGGAGAGCGATCGGCCGATACGACAGCACCTATTACAAAATTTGGGAAGGCGGACCTGCCGCCACAAGCTATAACGATACCAGCGCGGCGATCAATGTTGCTCATTTTTATTATCTGGTAGCTGTGGGAGATCCTGCGGAGAATTCCGGAGCGTCGAACACACCGGGCGGTGCACTGAGAAGCGGCCGGTATTACACGCAGACATTCGATCCGGCGTATCGCAGAACTGCCGCTGCGGGAAGTCTTGCGGAAGTGCGCGGAAAAATCCGGGTCGTACCGAATCCGTACAACATCGGCGCAGATCCGAACCGGCTGCTCTTCCCGAGCGAACAGGATAAGATTGCGTTCGTCAACATTCCGGGTATCTGCACGATAAAAATCTATTCCGAACTCGGCGAGTTGATTAAAACGATCGCACATACCGATGATACCGGATCGCAGGATTATGATCTGACAACCTCGTCGAATCAAATTATCGCCAGCGGCGTGTATATTGCGGTGATTGAAACACCGAAGGGTGAACGTGAAATTTTAAAATTTGTGGTTATTCGTTAATCTGAATCGGAACCGATCCTATGAAGCAGATATATTTCGTTATCACGATCCTCGGCATCTGTTTGTTCTCATCATGCACGAAGAGCACGGATGCAGACAAATATAATTCCGTCTGGAAACCATTTTCCGAAACAACGTGGAAACGGCTCGGCAGCACGGCGGAAGGATTCAAAGCCACGACGGGAGGATTCGTCTTTACTGCGAACATCGCCGATACGGGAACCTATACCTATACATTCATTCCGTCGATCTACATTGTCTCCAATATGACCTCCGCATCTAATGCAACGCTGTCGTTCCGGGGAGCAATCACGGACGGCAAGGATACGGTGATGCTGTCGGCAGGCGGATTCCAGCTGCATTCATTCGGTACCATGAGCGGATCTGTGCAAACGCGCGGCGCCGACAGTGTGCTGACGGCGCAGAAATTGTTTGTCAGCAATACTGCAACGACATTCCCGTTGAGCGTCCGTCCGGATTCATGCAGCAGGGAATTGCGGTTTAACGTGACGGTTGCATGGAACGCATTCACCGGAGGGGCGGTCGTGAATCCTCTTCCGAAGCAAAAGAAGATCACGGTGGAATTTTATGATATTGAAATGCGAGTCAACGGCATCGATGTTCTCAGCGAATAACTATAGTACGCACCGGCGAACAACATTTACAGGTTGAAACCATGAAAAAACTATCAATCCTTTTTCTGACAGTCTGCCTCGGCTCGGCTGCCTTCGGACAAACCAACAAGAAACTTGCGCAGACAGGTTTGAAATTTTTGAATGTGGCGACGGATCCCCGTGCGGTGGCAATGGGAGAGGCTTTTACATCTGTTGAAGGAAATTCTACATCGATGTTCTTCAATCCGGCGGGACTCGCTCGGTATTCCGGCAGTGCGCACGCATCGTTCGGTTCCACACAATGGATCGCCGGGATCAATCATCTGTTTGCCAGCGTGGCGCTGGCAACGCCGAACAACGACTACGGCGTGTTCGGGCTGACCTTCCAATCGGTGGATTACGGCGAAATCATCAGGACGGTCCGTGCAACGAATGCGGACGGATTTTTGGATGTCGGAACATTCAGACCCAATGCCTTGGCAATCGGATTGGGGTATGCACGAGCGTTGAGCGACCGTTTTTCCATCGGCGGACGAGCATCGTATGTGTATCAGGATCTCGGTTCGGGATTTAAGAGTGTGGACGGATACGGCAATCCGCTGAAGTCGAACAACACCATCGATGTCATCTCCTTTGACTTCGGGATGTTCTATAAAACTGGGTACAAGAGTTTGAATTTTGCCATGAGCGTGCGGAATTTTTCCAAAGAAATCACGTACCAAAAAGAAGGATTCCAGCTTCCGCTGATGTTCCGTATCGGAGTTTCTGTGAATGCGATGGACTTTGTTTCAGAATCAGCCGATGCCGATGCGCTGCTGTTGACCGTCGATGCAACGAATTCACGTGACTATCCCGAGACGATCAACATGGGGGGAGAATATGTGTTCTTCAAAACGCTGGCACTTCGCGGCGGTTACATGTTCGGAAAGGATGAACAGGGATATACGGCCGGCATCGGTCTTCAGCAAACCATCGAAGGTGTCGGACTGGGAATCGATTACGCCTACATGCCGTTCGGAATTTTCGGAACAGTGAACAGGTTTGCAATTCAATTGTCATTATAGCATCCACCAACGAAAAGTTCTGCTATGAGAAATCATTTTAATATTCTTTCGGTCGCCGTCCTGCTGCTGGCCGCATCATTTGTTCCCGTCTGGAACGGATGCACGGATGATCCCGCAGCACCAATTTATAATCCCGCCGCTCCTTCGGCCCCTTCGCCCGTTGTCACTGCAATTTCGGTTGAAGGTGGAGGAGGTTTGCTTTCCGGAGTGTCGACAGTAATTATTGACGGTCAAAACTTCTCGACAGATGCAAATAACGTGATTGTTTTCTTCGATGCAATACGAGCTACCATAGTGTCGTCCACCGCCACGCAAATTAAAGTGAAAGCACCGACACTGGTAAAGGATTCCGTGAAAGTTCGTGTCTCCGTTATCGGAGCGGAAAATTTCAGCGCAACAAAGTACGTCAACATTTCTGCGGCTGTTGCTCTCTTCGGCAATTTTACGGCATTTGAAGAGGCGTACGGATTGACCTCAGACAAATCGGGAAATCTTTATGCAGCGATGCTCTCAAGCGGACTCGGGATCGGTCTAAGAAAATACACTCCGGCGGGTGATTCGAGCACCTACTCACCAAAAGGCCTTGGGATTGATGTGTGGTCTGCATTAAAAATGGGTCCCGGAGGTGTTATTTATGCATGCCGGAACCAAAGAGCTTTATATACCATCAATGCACAGGGGAGTCCGCCAACACTCTATGTGGCCGGAGCAAGCACGGCAAAATATTATGATCTGGATTTCGACAAAAATCTGAATATCTGGACAGGCGGAGCTGATTCCATCATCTATCGGATAAAACCGGATAAATCGACCTCTCCCTTTTCATTCAAACCGAATGCAAATATCCGTTCGGTGCGAGTGTATAATGATCAATTGTACGTCGGAGGCAAAGTTGATTCAACAGAAGGTGTCTGGCGGGCGCCGATTGACGGATCCGGCAATCTCGGCACGTTCACGCAATACTTCAATCTTTCGGCACAACCTGGGTACAAATATAACGGTGCTGCTGTATACGCGATCACATTTAATACGGACGGAGAGATGTATGTTGGAACGGACGGACCGGACGGTTTGCTGCTCGTTGCTCCCAACGGAACATCGGTTCAAAAATATTACCCGGGACTGTTTGCTGCAAACGCTATCAATCTTGTTTTTGCCTGGGGAGAAGGCGGTAATTTATTTGTTACAAGACGCGCAAACTCAGTGTCAACCAATACTCTGATTAAAATTAATACGCAAAAACAAAGTGCGCCGTATTTCGGCCGCGGAGATCTTTAAAGTGTAACACGGATTCATCGTAATACCATAACTCACTGCTTCATTCATCAATACACGGAGGCTTCATGAAGACACGATTTGTACAACTTTTGGCAGTTGTGTTTGCTCTGACAATCGTCGCATTTGCTCAGACAACACGCTATAACTACCAGTTTGCCGGCGCATTTCCGGATACCGGATTTAAAGGTCCTGCCGGCGGTCACGGTGTAGCCGTTGATCCCGAAGGAAAAGTGTGGATCCAAATGTTTACAGGGAATGACAGTATAGATGTCGGTGGCGGTGTTTATAAGAAAGTCGCTGCTATACATGTCTATAATGCAAACAAATCAAAAGCATCATTTTCACCCATCACCAAGGTTACGGTCGGTTCCGTGACGGATACTCTCTTTGCCGGAAACAACCGCGGGATTGCTGCTGACAATAAAGGCAATATCGTATTCACCAACAACCTTGCCTCTCCCACACGTAATGGCAATGTATTCCGTGTGAATTACAAAACAGGTGTTGGAATGACCAAAGTCGTTCCGCAAACAACATCTCTTGTCATGCCTGCATTTACAAACACCAACGAGATGTTTATTGCCAACGTTGTGTCGTCATCCGGACCGATCCGTATTTATGACGAAAACTTCAGCTATCTTGGTAACGTTATCGACACCGCTCGTGGTTTTTCACGAACCATTGGTGTTTCCGCAAATGGCAATGATGTATACTGGACATCGTATACACAGCCCGGCGTTATCATTTATCACAGCGACAACGGTTCGCTCGGACCGTACGCTGTTGCCGATACCGTTATGTGGGGGATGACCGTTGAATCAATCAATTGGCATCCGGTCACAAAATATCTTTGGGTCAGCACCGGAAACGGTTTTGCTCCTTCAGGATATGATTCAATGTATACAAAGAAAAAATGGAGCGATTTCACATTCTATGCGTTCAAAACTCCTGTTACCAGAATGTCAACTCCGGTGGACAGTTTTTCGATCTTCGGTGCCACGGTGCCCGTTGATCCGCGTCCCCGCGGTATTGCTTTTAGCCCGACCGGCGACACAGTCTATGTAGCACAGTTCAACGCAAGCGGATTTGAAGTTGTTCAGCGCTTCATCGGCAGCCCCGTAACATCAGTAAAGCCGGTTGAAGGAATGGTTGCATCACGGTTTGAACTTGCACAGAACTATCCGAATCCGTTCAATCCTTCCACACAGATTCAGTTCGCCGTCTCTGAGCGAAGTACTCTTTCGCTGAAAGTGTACGACGTGCTGGGTAAAGAAATAGATCAGATTGCACGCGGTGTCTACGAAGCTGGCGTGTATAACGTCAATTTCGACGCAAGCAATCTCTCTGCCGGAATGTATTTTTACACGTTGACAACATCCAACGGTTTCTCGCAGACGAAGAAGATGCTGCTGATTAAATAATATCAGGGTCCATCGTTTTCCTTCAAAATCCCGCAGCAATGCGGGATTTTGATTTTTAAACGGCGCCGATAAATTGATACTCGCTGTCATATTGGCTATATTTCACACAACAGGTGCATTTCTTTACTACTATGTGAGCAAAATGGTTTCGCTATCCAGGCAACGTATTGACGAATTATTAAACACAGTGACCAAAAAAACCATTGCCGTCATCGGTGATGTGATGATTGACAATTATATCTGGGGATCCGTGAATCGGATATCCCCCGAAGCACCCGTACCGGTTGTGGAAGTGGAAAGTGAATCGACAAGATTGGGCGGTGCGGCTAATGTTGCAAGCAACATCACTTCGCTTGGCGCAAAAGCATTTTTGATCGGCGTTGTCGGCAACGACAGCAGTGCCGGGGAGTTCAAAACAATTCTGAAAGAGCAAGGCATGTCGGCAGACGGCGTTGTCTCCGATCCGTCAAGACCGACCACGGTCAAAACAAGAGTGATTGCACATAACCAGCATGTAGTCCGCATCGACCGGGAAGAAAAAAAAGATGTCGCCATTGCCATTCAGGATAAGATCTTTGATGTTCTTGAAAAACAAATCGACCGTCTCGACGGCATCATCATTGAAGATTATAACAAAGGTGTGATAGTAAAAGAATTGATTCACAGAATAACCGCTCTGGCGAACAAGCACAAAAAAATTATTACCGTCGATCCGAAATTCAATAATTTTTTTGAATACAAAAACGTCACGGTTTTCAAACCGAACAAGAAAGAAACGGAAGAGGCGATTGGAAAAAAAATCACCACGGATGCGGATGTCGCTGCGGCGGGCATGTCGCTGCTGAAACAGCTGAATGCCGAAAACATTCTTCTCACCCGAAGCGAAAAAGGGATGAGTCTGATTGAGAAAAACGGGAATGTTTCGCACGTTCCGACCAAGGCGCGCAACGTTGCAGATGTGTCCGGTGCCGGTGATACTGTTATCGCCACGCTGACGACGATGCTGGCATCCGGTGCCTCAGTTGCGGAAGCATCAATGCTTGCCAATTATGCAGGCGGAATTGTATGCGGAGAGGTCGGAATCATTCCGATCGATCCGCTCATCCTCCGATCAACGATCCTCGACAATTGATATCATGGGAACTGTCTATCTCCTGTCGGATTTAAAAAAAGAGCGCATTCGCTGGAACGATGAACACAAAAAAGTCGTCTTTACCAACGGGGTGTTCGATATCCTGCACAGAGGACATGTGGAGTATTTGAAACAGGCAAAGGCGCTTGGCGATGTTCTGATCGTCGGAATGAACACGGATGCTTCGGTGCGCCGGATCAAAGGCGAACTTAGGCCGATTGTGCAGGAAGGGGATCGAGCGTTTGTCCTTGCAGGACTGTCGTGTGTCGACGCCGTTGTCCTGTTCGACGATGATACGCCTCTTGCTCTCATCACAGCCTTGCGGCCGGATATCCTGGTAAAAGGAGCTGACTACACTGTTGATACCATTGTCGGGAAGGATGTTGTTCTTTCGTCGGGAGGTTCTGTGAAGACATTGGCGTTTGTTCCCGATCGGTCCACCACGAGTATCGTTGACACCATCGTGAACAGGTTCGGCAAGAAATAATCGATGACGAAAAAAGTTTCAAAAATAATTCTCTATTCCATCCTTGGGTTTGTCGGCCTTACAGCGGCGTTTTCTCTTTTTACCCAAACACCATTGTTCCGCGAAACCGTTCGCGCCTCTCTGTACAACTTTTTGGAACGGGAAGTAAATGCCACGGTCTATATCGGTGAAATCAACGGTAATTTTATTACGGGATTCACCGTAGATACGTTGATGATGTATGTGGACGGTGCCCCCTTCATCGAATCGGGAAAACTTTCCGTTCAATACAGTCCGCTCGATCTGTTCAATAACCAACTGACCATCGACTCGCTGACATTGGAAAATCCTTCGGTGTCGCTCATCCGGTGGAAGCACGGCGAATGGAATGTTGACAGAATGTCCAAAACACCGCCGTCCGTTGATACGGCCGTTTCGTCGTTTGTCGTGTCGGCGGGAAGCCTCCGCATTATGAATGCCACGTTTCGGTTGATTGATTCGACCGGACAATACGATTCCATTTATATCGACAGAAACGGCAAACCATCGATAAATTTCAGTAATATTTTGCTCCGAAATTTGAATGTTGATATCGGAGGATATTATTCGTCCACTGCGATGGCGTTCAATATTCATTCACTCTCATTTGCCGCTCCGAAAGAGAAATTCTCTCTTTCCCGTCTTTCCGGTGCAATAGAACGGACGGAAACGTCGGCAAGCGTGAAGGGACTCGTCGTGTCAACTCCCTCATCACGGCTTGAGCTGGATGCTTCCATAAACGGCATCGACGTTTTTTCCATCACCGATATGTCCGATTTGAAACGGTCGCAAGTTTCGGTCAATATTAAACCTTCGAATGTGGTCATGAACGATATTCATGTGTTCCTGCAGCCGCTTGATTTCATGAAGGGGAAAATATATCTCGATGGAGAGCTGGAAGGAAATTTTGAAAACCTCTCCGTCAGAAAACTGAATACGTCGTTCGGAAAGTCGTCGCTGGCACTTTCCGGCACAGTCTCCAATATTCATCAACCGGATGATCTGAGGCTGAACATTATTTCGACTCAGAGCACAATTCATCCGTCGGACGTTCCTGCGCTGATGCCGTTTTACGGAATCCCCGATTACAAAAACCTCGGTCCGCTGACAATGGAGTTTCAATTCGTCGGCAAACCGCTCGATTTTCTTGCCATTTCAAAAATAACATCCGCTGCCGGCACGGCGACAGTGGACGGACAAATGGTGATCACCGAGGAAAATATCCATTACAAAGGAATACTTGCGGGACGAGACATCAACCTTGAACAGGTCTTTGCCCTGGAAGATCTCCGGTCGAGGCTCAATACCAAAATATTCGTTGAGGGAAAAGGAACGTCGCTGGCAACGCTGGATACGGAAGCTTCCGTCGAAATCGACTCATCCAGTTTCAGATCAATTCCGATACAGCATGCAAAAGTGCATCTGATTGCGAAAGAGAAAAAAATTACATCCGAACTTTCCGTTCAATCCCGTGACGGTGCCATTGCGATGACCGGTGCGATTGATTTCCGGGATGAGCTTCGTCCTTCCTATGGATTTTCTGCTGCTGTGCGTAACCTTGATCTTGCACCGATCATGCAAAGCAGCTATTACCGTTCCAACCTTTCGTTTGACATTGACAGAACCGGAACCGGGTTGACGGTTTTTAACAACCCTTCGGAAACGAAAATAGACCTTTACAGTTCGTCGTTTAAAGGAATGCCGCTGGATAGCACGCACATTGTTATGCGGTGGCTCAAAGATTCCCTGAATAATAACACTGTCGAAGTAAAATCTCCGATAGCGGATGGAACGCTTGAAGGTACATTTACGATTGAGGATATGGTGCAGAGCATTGAAACACATTTGGCGGGATTGGAACGGATTTATACAAATCAGCGGAGAATTATCGATACATCATTCATAGTCGCCGTTGATACCGGGCAGCAGAAGGGAGATCGTCCGCTTCAGGAAAGTACGATTCGCTACGATCTAACGCTAAAAAACTTAATACCTATTTCCACATTTTTTAATTTTCCCCGGTTGGAAATCGTCGGCAGGGCTCAGGGAATTTTATCGAGAAATCAGTCCGGAACGTCATCCTCGGGCAGAATCTCGCTGACCAAAGGGTCGTATGCCGATTCCACAGCTCCGGTCAGATTGAAAAATCTGAGACTGGAATATTCTGCACAAAAAATATCACCTGAAAAATACAATGCGCTGAATGATTCGCTGGATCTCACTGTCGTTATGGAAGGCGACGAAATCGGAATCGACAATACGGTTCTGAAAATGGCACATATTAATATCGATTTTGCAAATCAAAAAGGGGTTTTCTTTTTAGGTACCGATATTGATACAACCATCAGTGTTTCCGCCTCCGGTTCCATTGAGGTTGATAACAACGCCGATCTTTTCAATATTTCACAATTTTATACAAAATATCAGGGGCTTGATGTTCGATCCGCCGGTCCGTTTAAGGTAACACTGCAGTCAAATAATCTGAAGGTTGATTCGGCGCGGTTTGTGAGAAGACTGGAGGAAATCCTCATCCGAGGCGAGTATGAATTCGGAGGTGCCATTTCCGCGGATGCTGTCATTAATAATTTTGAACTGTCCGACATATTTTTTGTCAATACATCCCAAAAGTTCCGCGAGACGGTGCTTGCAATCGGCGGCACGGCAAATATCAAGTCGAAAATATTCGGAACGGTCGAAAACCCGGGCATCATAGCGCATATTGAGGGAAAAGATATCTCCTACCGTAACGGCAATTTCGGCAATCTTGAGGCGGTGCTCAATTATGCTAATAAAAAAGCGGTCGTGAAAGTTGAAATGAACGACGAAGTGCGGAACCGTGAAGGTCAAAATTTCATTCTTGAAGGAACGGTGCCCATCGATCTTCGGTTCACCTCGGCAGATGAGCGGATGGATATTGAAGGTCTTGATGTCACTCTCACTGCCAACAATCTTTCTGCGGCAGTGCTCGACGTTTTTATTCCGGAAATCGATCAGATCTCCGGAGTGATCAATGGCAGAGTAAACATGAAAGGATCACTCCTGAAACCAAAGCAGGTCGGAAACCTTCGTCTGGACAGCGGGCGTGTCCGATTCGAAATGACCGGCATTTATTACAACGTTGCGGGAAATATACGACTGGACAGCAGTAAGGCGCTCTTTTCCGATTTTTCAATTTCAAATCTGAAAGAAGATTTTTCCGACGGATCGGTTTCGATCGGCGGTTATATTTCGCTCGACGGTTTTGTTCCTGCCGAATATAATCTTGTGGCAAACGGGGAGCTGCTGGTATTGCAGGATCGCTCACAGACTTCCAATCAATCGTTCTTTGGCCGCTTGGTGGGGCGAACCGGACCGAAAGGACTCCGATTTGAAGGAACATTCGACCGGTCGCGCGTGATCGGAGATATATTTGTCGAGGACGCTTTTTTGACATTTCCTCCGACACAGCAGGCGGTCTCGCTCTCTGCGGCACGCTTCGGAGACGTTTCGTTCATCGACGATACATCACGCAGCTTGGTCGATTCTGCTGCCGCTGAGGCAGTGATCCAGGCATTGACGTCAATGGCGGCGGCTAAAAAAAACGAACGGACATTTCTTGACGGATTCGGGTATGAACTGACTATTGAAACTCGCGGGAATGTTCGGATTCAAATGATTTTCAATGCGAATGCCGGCGCGTATGAAGAACTGTTTGCGGAATTGAACGGAAAGATGGTGTTGAAAAAAGATGAAACCACACAGCAGTTGACCGGTACAATCAATGTCGGCGATGGTTCAAACTATAAATTCTACAAGGAATTCAAAGCGACCGGATCATTGACGTTCGTCGGAGATCCGCAGAATCCTCAGTTGAACATCATCGCAAAATATGAAGGAATTCATATTAAAGATCCGATCGACAATCCGGTGGAAGAGCGTGTCGTCGTTTCTCTTGAAATCACCGGCAACAGAAACAATCCCAAAGTGGCGATCGGACTCTCCACCATCGACGAAAGCGGCCGTGAAATAGCGCGTCAGGGCGATATCGAAAACGACGCGATCACCTTTTTGCTGACATCGTCGCAGGGACAACCCGGCCAGTTTCGTGAGGAACTCTCCACGTATGACAGAAACCGATTGGGATCGCAGCTGACGGAAGCGATCGGCGGAACGTTTATCAACAGTCTGCTGTCGGGAATGGTGAATGATTTTATCACCAAGAACAACATTCCCTATGTCAAACGGGTTGAAGTTCGCAACGTCACCTCCGAAACCGACATCAACACCATTCTTGAAGTTTCCGATGCGGTGATCAATATCGGCGGAAAAGTGTTCACCGATGTGAACAACACCAATGTGAGCGTACAGATACCGGTGCTCGGAAAACAGAACAGGAACTTCATTTTCGAAGTTGAAAAGAAAACAGAAAACGCAGATTACACCTCCATTCAGGCGAAAAACATTCTCGGCGCCCGACTTTTTTACCGATTTACATTCTAACCAACCACATGACAACTGACCAGCTGCGCGACCAGATCCTCGAATATTATTCCAAACATCCGAACGAAGGATATATATCACAGCAGCTCCGCCGCCGGCTGGGCATCGGCAGCGAACGGGAGTTCCAGCGACTGCGGGAAGTGCTGCACTCGATGGTTGAGGCCGGAGATCTTCATTGGACAAAAAAACAGGGATACCACGTGACAGCAACCTCGAACAGAGTTGAGGGAGTGATCAAGATTGACAAGCGAGGAAGCGGCGTCGTAACCACCGGCAGAGGCATCGTGTCGATTGACAAGCAGTCGCTGGGCCCTGCGCTCAACGGCGATACGGTTGAAGTAGCGTTGTTTGCCTCCAAAAAAGGAAAAAATACTCAGCCGGTGATCAACGCGGGCGAAGTACTTCGGGTGATATCGCGGGCTCATAAGGAATTCGGCGGCACGTTGCAGCGAAGCAAAAATTTTTATTTTGTACTGCCGGATGATCCCACCGTCCACCGCGATTTTTACATCGCACCAAAAGATCTCAACGGCGCAACATCCGGAGACAAAGTTCTCGTTGAACTGATTGAATGGGATGATGCATTCAAAAATCCTGAGGGACGGATCATCAAAACACTCGGAGCGGCAGGCGATCCGTTCGTCGAACTGCGGTCGGTCATTCAGGCGTACCGTCTTCCCACTTCATTTCCAAAAGAAGTCGAGCAGGCAGCCGCGGAAATACCGGCAGAGATACCGAAGGAAGAACTGCGCACCCGGCTCGACTTGCGGGATACCGTCGTGCTGACCATTGATCCGCATGATGCAAAAGATTTTGACGATGCGTTATCCATCGAGCCGCTGGAGGGAGGATCATTCCGGATCGGCGTTCATATTGCGGATGTCAGCGCATACGTGAAGGAAGGAAGCATTATCGACCGGGAAGCGTTTACCCGAGCAACCAGCGTCTATCTTGCCAATCAGGTCATTCCGATGCTTCCGGAAAAATTGTCGAACAATCTCTGCAGTCTCGTGCCGAATAAAGACCGGTTAGCGTTCAGCGTCTTCATTCATGTGACGGGGAACGGCCGGGTGAGAAAATACGAATTTGCACGAAGCATCATCAACTCCAAACGGCGTTTTACCTACGAAGAGGTTGAGAAGATTCTTGATGCGAAAAAAGGAGAATATGCGGAAGAGCTGCTGAAGCTCTGGGAAGTTGCATCATTGCTCCGGAAGAAACGGATAAAGGATGGAGCCATCGATTTTGATTCTCCGGAAGCGAAGTTCACGTACGACGAAAACGGAAAACCGGTTGACATCTTTATCAAAACTCGATTGAAAAGTAATCAGCTTGTTGAAGAATGCATGCTGCTGGCCAATAAAACGGTTGCAACACACATTTCGACAATGGAAAAAAAAGGAGAACGACTTCCATTTGTGTATCGGATCCATGATCTTCCGGACAAGGAAAAGCTCCGCACGCTGGAAGAATTCGTCAGAAAATTCGGCCATAAATTAAACATATCCCAATCCGCGTCGTCTAAAGATTTACAGCGTCTACTTTCCGATGTTCACGGGACGAAGGAAGAGAACCTCATCAATGAAGTGGCGCTCCGAAGCATGGCGAAAGCGGTCTATTCACCCGAAAATATCGGTCATTTCGGACTGGCATTCAGTCATTATTCTCACTTCACATCCCCGATCCGGAGATATCCTGATTTAATTGTGCACCGTTTGCTCTGGGAGTATGAGACGTCAATGAGCGACCACCGGCGGGAGACGATGCTTCGGGACCTTCCGCAGATATGCCGGCATTGCTCCGAGAGAGAAAAGGTGGCGTCAGAAGCTGAGCGTGATTCGATTAAGGTAATGCAGGTGGAATATATGCGCCAGCACATCGGCGCAGAATTCGAGGGAATTATTTCCGGTGTAATTCAATATGGAATTTTCGTGGAGTTGAACGGAATTCTTGTCGAAGGAATGCTCAACGTCAGAGATCTTGACGATGATTATTATGTGTTCGACGAGAAGCAATACGCGATGGTGGGGCAACGGAAAGGGAAACGCCTTCGTCTCGGGGATTCGATAATTGTCAAGGTGGCGAAAGTCACACCGGAACGGCGGCAGATTGATTTTGTCCTTGCAGAGCAGGATATTAAAAATGAGAGCAAAAGAAAACAACACCGGAAAAGAAGGAATTAAGTAAACGGCTGCAGTGTTCGTACCAGCAAGGAATCATCGGGGTTGAAATGAAAAAACTATTCATCGTGATGGCTGTCTGTGTTTCCGTGATGACGGCACAGGAAGCAAACTTCGGAAAAAATAAAGTCCAGTACAAATCGTTTAACTGGTCGTTTATTCAGACAAGCCATTTCGACATTTACTTCTATGAGGGAGGCGCCTCCATCGCGAACTTTACGGCATTCGCCGCAGAATCCGCGTACGCGTCCATCAGCAAAACGATGCGGTATCAGCTCAACAACCGCATTTCGATTATGGTGTATAATTCGCACAACGATTTTCAGCAAACGAATGTTGTGAACGAATATCTGGGCGAGGGAATCGGCGGCGTCACCGAATTGTTCAAAAACCGCGTTGTGATTCCTTTTGAGGGGAATTACAAACAGTTCCGGCATGTGATTCACCACGAACTTGTGCATGCCGTGATGAACGACATGTTTTACGGCGGCTCGCTTCAATCGATCATTTCAAATAACATTCGGATCCAGATTCCGCTCTGGATCAGCGAAGGATTTGCTGAGTATGAAGCGCTCCGATGGGATACGAATTCCGACATGTTCCTGAGGGATGCCGCCATCCATACGTATCTTCCCCCCATTCCGTATCTGAGCGGATATTTTGCATATCGCGGCGGACAATCCGTCTTCTATTACATTGCGAACAAATACGGAGAACAAAAAATCGGTGAAATTCTTCACAGAATAAAAAGTCTCCGGAATGTTGATGCAGGATTTAAAAGTGCGATCGGACTGAGCGTGGAAGAATTGTCCGAGCGGTGGCACAAAGAACAAAAAGTGCTCTACTGGCCCGACATCGCGAAACGAGAGGAGCCGGAGGATTTTGCAACACGACTTACGAATCATGTAAAGGATGGAAACTTTTACAATACCAGTCCCGCCATTTCACCGCAGGGAGATAAAATAGCATTTATTTCAGACCGGAACGATTACTTTGATGTCTATGTCATCTCAACCATCGACAACAAAATTACAAAAGTTGTCGACGGACAGCGGACTAAAAATTTCGAGGAACTTCATCTTCTCACACCCGGTATGAGCTGGTCACCCGACGGAAAGCGAATTGCGCTGGCTGCCAAAAGCGGCGAACGGGATGCGATTTATCTGATTGATGTGAACAGCGGGGATGAAGAAAAAATCGTTATTGAATTGGACGGTATCTTTACGGTTGACTGGTCCCGTCAGGGAGATAAACTGGTATTCGTCGGGAACACGTCCTACCAGTCCGACATCTATACGTATGATCTTGCTTCCAAGACCCTTGTGAATATCACCGACGATCCGTTTTCGGATTCACAGCCGGTGTGGTCTCCCGACGGCAAAACCATCTATTTTGTTTCCGACCGGCGCGATTATGTTTCGCGCAACATGCTGCCCGGTAATTTCAAAATGGTCCGTTTCGACTATCAGCAGCTGGATATTTTTGCGTACAGCGTCGAAACGGGAACCATCACGCGAATTACGTTTGACGAAGAAAGCGACGAAACGTCGCCGGTTGTTTCGCCCGACGGCACAAAACTGCTGTACGTTTCGGACCGGAACGGCAACGGAAACGTGTATGAAAGAAATTTATCGACGAATGCCGACAGACCGATTACCAATGCCATCACCGGCGTCTATCAGCTCTCGTTGTCCGCCGACGGGAACAAACTTGCCTTTTCGGCGCTGAACGAGGCGGGATTCGATATTTTCCTGCTGAAGATACCATTTGAAAAGAAACTGGATGTTGATTCGCTTGAATTGACCGAATATTTCAAACGAAAGAAGCGTAGCACGCTGAAACAAAACGATACTACGTCTGTAATGGTGCGAACGACAACACCGCAGGATACCGCGAGTATTTACGGAGACAATGTTCGAATCGATTTGAACAATTACGTTTTCTCGGAAGAGTTTGGAAAACCGAAGGATACCGAATTTGCGACGACGGCAAAGGCAAAATCCATTTCGGTTGATGACAATGTTGATGAAGACGGCAACTTCATTGTAAATAAATATAAACTCAATTTTTCTCCCGACATCGTCTACGGCAATGCTGCCTTCAGCACTTTTTACGGCGTTCAGGGAACGACGATGATGGCATTCAGCGATATGCTGGGGGATCATCAAATTTATTTTCTCACCAATTTGCTGCTCGATCTGAAGAACAGCGATTACGTTCTTGCCTATTTCTACCTGCCGGCGTTCATTGATTACGGGATTCAGGGATACCACAGCGCACGATTTTTGTATCTTGAAGATCCAGCTCTCGGGATCACACTGAACAGATTCAGAACATGGGGGCTTACGGGGTCGGCATCGATGCCGCTTGACCGGTTTAATCGATTCGAATTCGGTCTTTCGTGGATGAATCTGCTCCGGGAAAATCTTGAATATTCCTCCGCACCCAATCAGCAAAGGGAATTAATCGTTCCATCGGTCGGTTACGTGCATGATAATACATTGTGGGGGTACACGTCGCCGAATAACGGTTCGCGGTACAACGTCAACGCTCTGTTTAGTCCGAAATTCGGCAGCAATTCGCTGGAGTTTCAGACATACAGTGCTGATTACAGAAAATATTTCAAGTTTTGGAGGAGTTATACGTTCGTCACGCGGTTCTCCGGAGGTCTCAGCGTGGGGAAGAACGCGCAGCGGTTTTTCATCGGCGGGACGGACGGATGGATCAACAGGCAGTTCGAAAACGGCGGAATTCCGATTGTGAACATCGAAGATTTTGCATTTTTAACACCAGCGCTTCCGATGAGAGGTTTTAACTACAACGTAAAGAACGGAACAAAATATTTGCTCATGAATTATGAGCTGAGATATCCGTTCATTCAGTACCTCGTGACCGGCGGTCTTCCGATCGCGCTGGGCAACATTACCGGAGCGACATTCCTCGATATCGGATCGTCCTGGACGGTCGACAAACAATATCGGGGATTCAAGACAGATGCCGGAGGAAATACCGTGGCAGAGGATCTTTTAATCGGCACCGGCATGGGCGTGCGAATGTTTCTCTTCGGTCTTCCGTTGAAAATCGATGTGGCGTGGTCATTCTCCGGAAGTTCTTTCTCCGTTCCGAAATATTATTTTTCGCTGGGAGGAGATTTCTAACCGTCCAACATTTTCACGCGTTTCTGCTCCCGCATCCGTCAATGAATGCGGGAGTTTTTTTAAGCGGCGGTCATCTGTTTTTTCCAGTAAAGATAAAACGGAATACCGGCAGCCACGAGAAATAAACCGACAAGCGAATCGGCAGTTTGCTCCGTGATGGTGTTGTAGACAAACCAGGTCGCAACGAAGATGAAGACCACCGGAATGACGGGATACCAGGGAACTTTATATGCCCGCACCGCATTCGGCTGTTTGCTTCTGAGGATGAACACCGCAAGACCGCCCAACGCATAGAAAATCCATCCTGCAAAAATCACGTAAGTAAAAATCTGATCGTACGTACCCGTCAGGCACAGTATGGATGCCCATGTTCCCTGAATGACGAGCGATTTTGCCGGCGTCCGGAATTTCGGATGAACTTCACCCATCCGCTTAAAAAACATTTTATCTTTTGCCATCGCATAAAACACCCGTGCGGTGGTCATCGAAGTCGCATTGACCGTTCCAAATGTGGAGATCATCACCATGGCTGAAATGATGGCTCCGCCCCATCCATAAAAGATCGCATTCATCACATCGGCGGCGACAAGTTTCGATTGCGCCATCTGTCCGATAGGGAGAATATACAGATAGGCCATGTTGGTGGTGACATAAATCAGGATAACCGCCAACGTTCCCAGGATTAATGCGCGGGGAATATTTTTTTGCGGATCGACCACTTCGCCGGCAAGATAGGTAAGAGAATTCCATCCGTCATATGACCATAAGGTGGCGATCATGGCGATCCCGACAGCGGCAAGCAGCGAACCGGACGACGGCATGCCCCAGAGTGGAAAGAAGTTGTCGATATTTCCCTTTCCGGAAGAAAA
>CAZQSI010000016.1:0-25035 GCA_964596155.1 uncultured Chitinophagaceae bacterium | reverse complement strand
TTTGCAAACGCCACCGCGATGGCGGCAATGGATCCTGTCTGGTAGACGATAAATGTTGTCCAACCGTATAAAAACGCCGTCAATTGTCCGAACGTCACCCGGAAGAAAACATATTGACCTCCCGCTTCAGGGATCAGACTTGCCACTTCGGCGTTGGTCAGCGCTCCGGCGAGCGTTAATAATCCCGTCAACACCCAAACGCCAATCATCAATCCAGGTATATCGACGCTTGCCGCCACATTCTGTGGAGTAAGAAAAATTCCCGATCCGATAATTGAACCGATCACAACCATAACGGCATTAGTAAGTGTTAATCGTCGTGCGAGGGAAGGTTCCTGGGGTTCTGCTGCCATGAAGCACTCCAAAAATGAACGAAACGTAAATGGTAATTGGTGCGAAAAAATACTCAATCACATTGCAAGATGCAACGAAGTTGACTATTTAATTGAAGATCTCCATCTGGGGAGATTGAGGTTTGAGAGGCAGTGTCACCGTAAATGTACTTCCGGCGTTGACGTCGCTTTCAACGGTGATTGTTCCGCCGTGAATTTCGGCTATCCATTTGCTGATGGAAAGACCGAGTCCGCTTCCGCCCAATTCGCGCGAGCGGGCTTTATCCACTCTGTAAAACCGGTCAAAAATTTTCGGCAATTCATCAGCCGGAATTCCCATTCCCGAATCCTTGATCCGGACAATGGAATGTTCAGCAGTGCGGTGCAGCGAAATATCGACGGTTCCCTGTTCCGGGGTATACTTAATGGCGTTGTCGATAAGATTGAGAAACAGCTGACGCAGCCGGACAGGATCTCCGACGATCAATGCGTCATCCAGCGCCCCGGGACGAATGACAATCTGTTTGCGTTCCGCAAGCATTTCGCCATCTTCAAATAATTCCTGAATAATTGGGCGGAGCCAGACATCCTCCATCTGGAGATGATTGAATCCTTTGTCCGCTTTCGCCAGCGTGAGCAGATTATCGATGATCGCACTCATGTGCATTGTCTCTTCCAGCGCGCTTGAGAGCACTTTCCGGTATTCGTCGTTTGAATGTTTTTTTGACCGGAGTGCAAGTTCGAGCTCGCCCCGCATAATCGTCAGCGGCGTTCGAAGTTCATGGGAGGCATCGCTTGAAAATTGCTGTGCCTGCGAGAACGAAAGCTGCAGACGGCTGATCATTTCATTAAAGGTCGCAATCAGCCGCCCCAATTCGTCATCCACTCCGGTGGATTGGATGCGGCGGTCCAGATTGTGAACGGTAATCGCCCTCGCCGTCCGGGCAATATCATCAACCGGTTTAAACGAACGCGACGCGAGAAACCATCCGCCGGCAACGGAGACGACGACGGCTACCGGAATCAGGAGAAGAAAGATCGAAAACAAATTTCCGAGCACATCGTTGATTTCAGAAATCGGATATGCCACGTACACTTTCATTGTCCGGTCCTGGCTGACGGCGAGCCGGAGCGGCTGTCCTTTCGAGTTCCAGATGGTCACCAGTTTCGTGATATCCTGCGGCACGTCATCAAACGTGATTTCATCCTTGCCGAGTCCGGATTTATAGAGAATGTCGTCGTTCCTGTCTTTGATCTGAATGATTTGTTTTTTCGGCGTCAGCAGCGTGTGTTCGTAAATCTGATTCCAGATTGCATCGAATTCCACATCGACGGAGTCGGTACTTTTGATTTCCTTTTCGTCCGAACGGCGGATGGGCTGGGTGGGGGAAATGCGTTCGTTGGCAGCCTGCTGTTTCGGTTTAATGCGCTGCCGTTTCAGTTTTACCTTTGATGCGCGCGGTTCGATGAAATTTTTCAGCCAGACCACCTCATTGTACAGCGAGCGGTCGAGACTTGAGAGAAGGTTCTGTTCGGTGTAATAATAGGCGACAACGGCAAAACCGATCAGGGTTCCGCTGACAATCAGGGAATAATACATTGTCAGTTTAAATCGGATCGACCGGCGCAAATTTTTCATCATATGCTACTGATCTTTCAGGACGTAACCGACGCCGCGAATGGTGTGCAGCAGCTTGGTCTGGAAACCGCCGTCAATCTTCGACCGGAGATGATTGATGTACACATCAATGATGTTGGTGCCGGTATCGAAATTATAGTTCCAGATATGTTCCGTGATGGTGCTTCTGTTCAGCGTCTTGTTCTTATTGCGGATAAAAAACTCAAGCAGGGAAAATTCTTTGGACGTCAGATCAATCGCCTTCGAACCGCGGACAACCTTCCGGGAGACGAGATCAAGCGTCAGATCGGCGATGGTCAGCGTTGTTGCGGATTTTTCCGCCCCCTTTTTCCGGCGAAGCAGCGAGCGTACCCGCGCTAGCAGCTCAGTGACGGCAAATGGTTTTACCAGATAGTCATCGGCCCCGGTATCGAGTCCTTTCACGCGGTCCTCGACCGTTCCTTTCGCCGTCAGCAGCAGCACCGGAGTTTCGATGTTTGAGGCACGAAGTGATTCCAGCACCTGAATGCCGTCCCGGTTCGGAAGCATGATATCGAGAATGATCAGATCAAACGCATGTTCGTTCGCCATCAGTTCACCTTTTACTCCGTCGTATGCCTGTTCAACGGAATATTTTTCCTCTTCCAATCCTTTGCGAATCAGAGCAGAAATCTTTTTTTCGTCCTCAATGATGAGAATCGCGGATTGTCGTTCTTTCATACGGGCTGCTGTCGTTAGTGTTGTTAAAAGTACCCGAATAGAATCAAGGAAGCAAGTCCTTCCGTTTCGAAAGAAGGGCGGAAACGTTAAGTATTTTTCATTTTTTTGAAGATGTTCCACCTTGGATATAGAGCAACATTTTTTTATTTTCTATCACTATGAACACTCGTTTTCTCCTGCTGCTGTTGTTCTCATTCTTTCAATGGTCCTGCGGCGTTGTGAATACCGTTGCCGTCAATGCAACAACAAATATTGTTGATTACGGTCTTGAAGCAATCTTCGAAGAATCCGACCTGACATTTGCCGAACAGGCGATTCCGGGAAATCTAACGCTGCTGGAAGCATTGTACAGAGCCAAAGACAAAGATGACGATCATCTGGCGTTTCTTTTGACGCAAGGGTATACGGGGTACACGCTCGGATTTGTTGAAGATACGGATATACCTCGTGCGAAAGTACTCTATGCGCGTGCGCGTGACTACGGACTGAGATCATTGCGATCGAACACAACGTTTGACCGTGCAATTGAGCAGGGACCCGTTGAATTCAAAAAAAGTCTTGAGCAGTTCTCCAAACGCGACGTCCCGATGATTTTCTGGACGGCAAATGCATGGGGAAATCTCATTAATGTCAGCATTTCCGATCCGGCGGTGCTGGGCGATCTACCCAAAGTGAACGCCATGATGGAATTTGTGCTCGCGCACGACGAGTCTTATTTTTACGGAAGTGCACATCTGTATTTTGCAACGATACTTGCAACCACCCCGAAAAACCTCGGCGGAAAACCGGACAGCGCCCGGTATCATTTTGAACGGTGTTTTGAGATAGGGAACAACGCATTTCTGCTGCCGCATTTGTACATGGCAAAAAGCTATTGCGTGCAGATGCAGGACCGGAACCTGTTCGAACAATTGCTTGCGCGGATCGAGGAGACGCCGCTGGATGCATTGCCGGCGCAGCGCCTGGTCAATGCAATTGCAAAACGGAACGCAAAGAAACTCGGCGAACGGGCCGAGGAGCTCTTTTTTTGAACAATTGATGTATTGCAGAGGATGATATAATGAAAAAATTATTGCTGGTGATAAGTTGCTGTCTCTTTTCGATATCGCTGTTCGCACAGGAGCATGTGATAAAATTCGCGACGCTTGCTCCCGAAGGAAGCACCTGGATCAACATCATGAGGGAGTACGATGCAGCTGTCCGAAAGGAGAGCGGCGGCAAGCTCGGCTTCCGGATCTATGCAGGCGGTGTCGCCGGAGATGAGAAGGATGTGATGAGGAAGATCCGTCTCGGACAGTTCAACAGTGCCGGAATTACCGGATTCGGCATCGGCGAGATCGCAAAATCTGCCCGCGTGCTGGATGCTCCGTTTCTTTTTAAGAATCAAAAGGAAGTCGATTATATTCATGAACAGTTCGACGACGAATTCAGCCGTGAATTCGAAAACGGAGGATTTGTTCTTCTCGGATGGGCTGAAGTCGGATCCGTCTATATTATCTCCAAGACGCCCGTTTCAAAAATTAGCGATCTGAAAGATGTAAAAATGTGGGAGTGGGAGGGCGATCCGGTTGCGGACGCAACATTCAGGACGATCGGCATTAATCCCATTCAGCTTTCAATCACGGATGTTGTCACATCGCTCCAAACCGGTCTGATTACCGGTGCATATGCATCACCGCTGGCGATCGTTTCCCTTCAATGGAATACGGCAACAAGCCATCTAATGGATTATCCTCTCACGAATGCGTCGGGCGCCGTGGTGATTGCGAAACGGGATTTCGATAAGATTCCCGCTGATCTGCAACAGGTGCTGCTGAAGCATGGAAGAGCGCTCATGCGGAAGCTGACGGAGCAAAGCAGGAAGGACAATATCACGTCGCTGCAGATTCTGAAAAAGAATAATATGCAGTTCAACAAACCGGACGCGAACGAAATAAAATCGTATGACGAGATCGGAAGAAAAGCACGACGGTCGCTCGTCGGAAAACTGTATAGTGCGGATTTGCTGGACCGGGTGGAAAAAGCGCTCGCGGAATTCCGCGCAAAAAATAAATAACCTTTTGATTGTTCATCCTGACGGCATGTGCAATTTCGTTCGATTATGAAACCAATTCTCTTTATTGACAGATGGCTGGAAACGATTACCGGGTGGATTCTTGTTGCCCTGCTCGGCATCATGATAGCCATGGCGTTCGGACAGGTTGTCCTGAGAAACTTCTTTGAATCAAGCATCGAGTGGGGAGATATTTTTCTTCGTCACCTCGTGCTGTGGGTGGGATATTTCGGCGCCGTCATCGCAACGGGGGAAGGACGTCATCTTCGCATTGAATTTCTCAGCAAACTCGTCTCGGATAAACCCCGGAAGATCTTTTTCATCGTCACAAGTCTTTTTGCAGGAATCATCTGCTATTTTCTGATGCAGGCGTCGGTATCGTTCATCGAACTTGAAATGGAATCCGAATCGACGCTGATTCTTGACTTGCCGACCTGGTATTTCATCATCATCATTCCCGCCGGTTACGGACTGATCGCGTTCCGATTTTTCGTCCGCACGCTTAAGTGGATCGTCGAAATCCTGCAGGGAAACTGGAACACGGCAGAGGTAAAACACTGATGCCTGTCATTTACATTGCTCTTGGACTTGTCATTCTTGTCATCATTGGAACTCCCCTGTTCACGATTATCGGAGCAATTTCGCTCTACGGCTTTACCAAGGAAGGAATTGATACTGCTGCGGTTATTATCGAACTGTACCGGCTTGCCAGCCAGCCGGTGCTCCTTGCCATTCCTCTCTTTACCGTTGCCGGATATTTTCTGGCGGAAAGCAAAGCGCCGTCGCGCATGGTCGCGCTTGCTCAATCCCTGATCGGTTGGATGCCGGGAGGTTTGGCGATTGTTGTGCTTGTCAGCTGCGCGATATTTACGGCCTTTACGGGCGGTTCCGGGGTGACAATTGTTGCGCTCGGCGGACTTGTCTTTCCCATTTTAATCTCCGAAAAATATTCCGAAAAATTTTCTCTCGGCCTCGTCACGACGTCGGGAAGTCTGGGATTGTTGTTTCCTCCTTCGTTGCCGATTATTCTGTACGGAACATTTGCCGAAGTCTCGGTCGATTCGTTATTTAAGGCGGGAATTGTTCCCGGCGTCCTTCTGCTACTGGTTGTCGCTTTATACAGCATTCAGCAGGGAAGCAAAACGCATGTTCCGCGTTATCCGTTCGATAGGAAAAAAGCATGGACGGCAATCAAAGCGGCCGCGTGGGAAATTCCGCTCCCATTTTTCATCATTTTCGGAATCTACGGCGGATATTTTACGGCAACGGAAGCTGCGGCAGTCACCGCATTTTATGTTTTTGTTGTGGAAGTGTTCATTTACAGGGATCTGAAATTCTTTTCGGATGTGCCGCGCGTGATGAAGGAAAGCATGGTGCTCGTCGGTGCGATCCTGATGATTCTCGGATGCGCCATGGGACTGACCAGTTACCTGATTGACCAGCAGGTGCCGCAAAAACTGTTTGAATACATCAGCGAAGTGGTGACGAGCAAAATTTTCTTTCTGGTGCTGCTGAATCTGTTTCTGCTGGTGATCGGGATGATGATGGAAATTTTTTCCGCCATTGTGGTCGTTCCGCTGATCGTGCCGGTGGCAAAACAATACGGCATTGATCCGATCCATCTCGGAATAATATTCCTTGCCAATCTCGAAATTGCCTATCTGATGCCGCCGATCGGTTTGAATCTGTTCATGGCGAGTTTCCGGTTCAAAAAAACTATCGGCGAGGTGGCGCTGGCGACGCTTCCGTTTATCTTTGTCCTCTTTATCGCTCTCATTCTGATAACGTATGTTCCCGAATTAAGTCTCTGGTTTGTGAATTAAGAATATCACGCCCCTCCTGACTTAACGACAACATCGATTTCTCCGGAAGCATTGTCTGAAAAACGGATAATGCACGAACTATTTCCTTCGCAGATTCATCATTCGTTGAATAGTATGATACTTCGCTTTCGGAAACGGTTACGGGCCGCTTCGTTATCGAGAGAGTTGCAAGTTTTATCCAAGACTGCGGGACCACAGGAAACCAAACATCGTAAATTATCGCCAGATCAATACTTCGCGAGCGGAGAAGCGAATCCATCCATTCCGGATTCATCGGATTTGCAATGCGCAGGCGGGCAGCACTCTGCGAAGCCAATCCCCATACATCAAGTACCACATGTTCGTTATTGAATGAAAGATAGCCGATGTCGTTGGCAGCGACCGGTTTCTTGTACACGGCCGTAACAAATCTGTGATTTTGATACTGCTGTTCATAAATGTTATTTGAAGCCGTCGGGAGAGTAAACAGCACGGAATTACTCCGGGAACAGAAAAATAACTCAGCTGCAACCGCGAAAAAAACTACGATGAGCGGAAAGCGTCCGGTCAGTTGTTGTATGCCGCGCGACCAGACGATCATCATCGTCATAAGCAGGAACGTCCATAGATACATTTCATATCGAAAAAAATAAACCAACTCTGTGGAAAAATCCCCGAGCGTTTGTGTATACCCGAACGAAAGATGCAGCACTACGGCAAAGAACGCTCCGAGACAGAGGGGAGAGAAGGGATTTTTTCTTCCCGCAGCGATGTAATACATCACAAGCAGGAATCCGATCACGAAATAGAGCGCACCAAATGCGGCGGAGATGGTTCTGAAAAATTTTGCGATAGGGGAAAAGCCGGCTCCGGTTATGTTGGTTTTCAGAAGTACGGAGAGCGGCAGCAGTGTCGATCCATGATGGTACAGGAAAAAAGAGAAGAGCAAATGCAGAACAATCACAGAGCCTCCGGCGGCCGCCGCGGCGCGGAATTTTCCCCTTGAAGCGAAAAATGCAACGGCGAACAACACAATCGCAAGGTTTTCATACCGTACCAACGACGCTATGATGAGTGTGCCAATCGTGACTGCAGCATTGTATGATCCCCTCACTTCCTGCACAATCGCATAGAGGATTGCGATGATCGAAAATATCTGAAGCGAATGCTCCATTCCCGAGAAAATAAGTCCCGTCATTCCCGCGGCGGGAATCAGCAGGATCAGAAATAGCGCAATGATCATCGGTGCATGCTTCTCCTCACCGTATACCGCATCAAGAATGCGCCATGCAATGTAGAGTGTGCCGACGGAAAACAGAACATTTACGATAAACGGAACCAGATAAAATCCGGACAAGGAAGCAAACGGCGCCAGAAGAAACGGCCAGAGGATGCTTGATGAGGGTGATGAAAATTCTCCGGCATTGATGCCGTATTCACCCCGGGCGATATTTTGGGCGAGTGATAAGTGGATGTATGCGTCGTCCAGCGCATACACAAACATTCCGGCATTCATTGCAAGGACGAAATACAATTCTACGGCGACGACGATGGTCAGCACGGCCGTTGCGGTGAGAAACGGAAGTTTATGTTTCATGGTTAAAAGATAACAATTTGTTTGCGTAAAATTGAAAAATAACTTTGTGCCTTCTTTGCATTGTGGTTATATTTACATCAAAATGGCCAAACAAACATCGAAATATGTCTGTCAGCAGTGCGGTTATGTCTCCGCACGCTGGGCGGGAAAATGTCCGAACTGCAGCGGATGGAATACCTTCGCTGAAGAAGCTCCCACGCCGCTGAAGCTTGTCCGGAAAAGCGGCGGCATTGCCTCCAAACGCGATGCGATTCCGCTGACCGCCGTGGACAGCATTGCGGATGTTCGATGTGTCACCGGAATGCCGGAGTTCGACAGAGTGCTCGGAGGCGGTATTGTCAACGGAAGCGTTATTCTGATCGGCGGCGATCCGGGAATCGGAAAATCGACATTGATGATGCAGGTTGCACTTCATCTTAAAGGAAAAGTGATTCTCTACGTCACCGGCGAAGAATCGCCGAGGCAGGTAAAGCTTCGCGCGGAGCGGCTCGGCAAGGCAACGGAGAACATTCAGATTCTGGCAGAAACCAATCTGGAATCGATCACCGACGTGATCGATCATGCACCGCCGGATCTTCTGATCGTCGATTCCATCCAGACATTATTCAATCCGAATCTCGAAAGCGCGCCCGGCAGTGTCGGGCAGGTGCGTGAATCGACCGGTCTGCTCACCCGCATAGCGAAAACCAAGAATATCCCGATCGTACTGATCGGTCATGTTACCAAGGAAGGTGCGATTGCCGGTCCTCGGGTGATCGAACATATGGTGGATGCCGTTCTGCAGTTTGAAGGGGAAAAGCACTATGCGTACAGAATTCTCCGCGGAATAAAAAATCGATTCGGTTCCACCAACGAGATCGGCATTTTTGAAATGCACGATACCGGATTGAAGGAAGTGGTAAATCCTTCGGAAATCTTTTTATCCGAACGGAGTTACGGATCGAGCGGCGCCGCCATTGTTGCCAGTCTTGAAGGAACAAGACCGATCCTGATTGAAGTGCAAGCGCTCGTTTCCACCAGCAATTACGGCATGCCGCAGCGGACATCGACAGGATTTGATCTCCGGCGGCTTCAAATGCTTCTTGCTGTGCTTGATAAGCGCGTCGGCATCAATACCGGTGCGCACGATGTGTTTGTGAATGTTGCCGGCGGCATCCGCATCGACGAACCGGCTGCGGATCTCGGCATTGCGGCTGCCATTGTTTCATCGCTCAGGGATATTCCCGTTGATGCTCAAACGGTTGCGGTGGGCGAGATTGGTCTTGGCGGGGAGATCAGAACGATCGCTCACTGCGACAGACGAGTCCAGGAAGCGGGGAAATTGGGATTTAAAACCATCATCGTGCCGACGGCAAATGCAAAAAAAATGAAATCCGGAACGGGGATTTCCATCGTGGGTGCGGATACAATTCATGAAGCTATTAAACATCTTATAGGGTGATATGGAATATGTAGATATTTTCGGTTACAGCGGACTGATTTTTCTTGCTCTGTGCTGGGTTCCCCAGACCTTTGCGACAATTAAAGAAGGCGTGGTCTCTATCAGAAAGTCATTTTTATTTCTCTACCTGCTCGGATCCATTCTTCTCCTGCTTCAGGCAATCTGGCTGAACAGTGTTCCGCTGGTGCTGCTAAATTGTTTTACGACAGTCTCGAGCAGCATTAATCTTTTTTATGGTTACTTTCCCAGGGTTTCCCGATGACAGAACTATTGATTGCAACAAACAATAAACATAAACTGGAAGAAATCAACCGGTACATTGCTTCGCTTTCGGTAACTCTCCGGTCGCTGTCGGATGTTCCCGAAATGCCGGCAACCGTTGAAGATGCTCCCGATCTTCGGGGGAATGCTCTGAAAAAAGCGCGTGAAGCTTATGCAGCATCGGGAATGTTGTCTCTCGCGGATGATACGGGACTTGAAGTGTATTACCTTGCATTGAAACCGGGTGTTCGCTCAGCCCGCTATGCGGGAGAGAATGCAACGTACGAGGATAATTGTAAAAAATTACTCATGACAATGCGGGGCGTTCCTCCGCGGCGTCGAAAAGCACAGTTCCGGACGGTTGTTGCAATAGTCGGAAAAGGAATTGAACATACCGTTGAAGGAAGCGTGCAAGGAACCATCCTTGAAGAACCTCGCGGAACGATGGGATTCGGATATGATCCGTTATTTGTACCGGACGGATTCACAACGACGTATGCCGAAATGACCGTCGAAGAAAAAAATCAGATCAGCCACCGTGCCCGTGCGCTGGAAAAAGCGGTTGAAGTGCTTCGAACGATGTAGCCGTTCGGATCTGTTTTCTGTCTGCTATTCTATTGTTACGGCCGTTCCCGTGGCGCTTACCATGAGCATGGTGCCGTTGCCCACCGTTTCATAATCAAGATCGATGCCGATAACTCCGTTGGCGCCCAATGACAATGCCTGCTGCTGCATTTCCTCCATCGCAATCTCTTTCGCCTTTCGCAGCTCCTGTTCGTACGCCGCAGAACGTCCGCCGATAATGTCGCGGATACCGGCGAAAAAATCCTTAAAAATATTGGCGCCAAGTATCGCATCGCCGCCCACGATACCGTGATACGTTCGAATCTTTCTTCCTTCAACGGTATTGGTAGTTGTAAGAATCATGTCATCCTCCTGATGGTATTGTTAGTTTATGGAATGAATTACTCATATGCAGGCGCGATATTGCACCAATTGTCGAAAGCAATGCCCGGATCTCGTTGACAGAGCCGGGCATTGATGCTGCCAGAACAATAATGACGAGACTATTGACAGTTTATCACGACATCAACTTCGATAGCATGTGCGCCCTGAATTTCCTGATCGATTGCCCTCACCGTAAACAGATTTCTGCCGATGTTCAGCTGAGCACCGATCACTTTGCCGACGCCGATGACCGATTTTCCTTTCCTCCACTCATACTGCACTTTGGCATTGTCCGGCCGGTTGACGGTCGGAGCGGTAAGAATGATTGAAGGATTGGACGGATTCCAGGCAATGCTTTGAGTCTCGGGCCGTTCCGTAAATTTCAGCGAATCCCACACGGTAACGGTAATGGACCGCTGAACGAGCGGTGCTCCTGCCGGTGTCCATGCAATGGAGGCAGTCTGCGATCCTGTTAACGGTCTCCACGTGGACATGCTTTTTCCGTCGGAGAGAAAATTAATCGTCCCGTTTCTGAAAACGGCGTTCGCATTAATCTCCGTGCCGACGATCCACTGTTTCGGATATTCATTATCGAGCGTGGGAGCGGCAATGACGAAAAATTCTTTTTGAACGGAATCTTTTGAATTACGCAACCGCCTTCCGTCATCGGCGATCAGTGTGACGATCATCCTGCCGGGTGAAAGCCGCAGAGAGTCTGAAGAAAGCGCACGATCGTTTAGCTTCCAGGTGAAGGTCAGCGGATCGCCGTCGGCATCATTCCGAAATTCCGGTTGCAGTACGATTGTTTGGTTTTCGTACAGCGGCTCGGGGACTTTGAACGACGGATTTGGTTTTGAATTTATCCGCACGGCGGTCTGTTTGCTCACGGACTGCGTCGCAGTGCGCGAATTGTCGGTGATTGTCAATTCAACGGTGTGTGCACCGCCGGACAGATTCGGAACCGACACAATCGGTGTCGTGCCTATTTTTTTTCCGTCGATCTTCCATTCATAGGATGCAATGATGCCGTCCCGGTCATATGATTTTGATGCATCGAGCAGCAGAGGGTCGCCGAAGGCTGCATCGGACGGAATATTCCAGACAATCACCGGAGGTTCGTTGACAACGATCTTTTTCACCATTGTTGCGCTGTTGCAATTGGATGTTGATTCAATATTAATCGTCAATTCAACATCGAATGTGCCGGATGATTTAAATTGATATTGGATATGATTGAGCGTTGAGGATTGAATCACCGTATCGGCGCCGAGTTTCCATCGGACGGACGTTACGGTTCCGTTTGGTCTCGAGAGCGCAGGTTCGAAACTGACCGTTTCACCGATGCTGACGCGCTCCGGCATCGCGAATTGTGCCGTAGGCCCTTCGATCACGCGGATGACCGATGTTGTCTGGCTGACTTTTGTGCATCGGCCGCTGCCGCTGCCGACGACCGTCAACGTTGCATAATACGTTCCCGCCTGTGTATATGCGTGGGACACTTTGGAACCAAGCGAAGAAATTCCGTCGCCGAAATCCCACGTGTATGAACCGATTGGTCCGTTGGGATCGATGCTGCCGCTGCCGTCAAAGACGACAGGGACATTAACGCAGACGGTGGTATCCTTGAACGATTGATACGCAACGGGCGAACCTTCCACAATCACCGGAATGATTGCCGTCGTCGGCTGATCTGCAAATCCGTCATCCAACAACATGGTGACTGTGTAGTATCCCGGCAATTTATACACATGAGCCGGATTGGTTTCGGTGGTGGACGTACCGTCGCCAAAATCCCACTTAATCGAAACAGCATCCCCGTCGGGATCATAGGAAAGAGAGCCGTTAAATAACATCGTCTGTCCGGTGCAGGAATAGAGCAGAGAATCCACGACAGCAACAGGAGGACGGTTTACAAGAATTTTTACCGTTTCCCGCACAATGCTGTTCTTTCTTCCCTGACCGTCGTCCGCCGTGAGCGTAATAAAATGAACGCCGCCGGAAGGCGCATCCCATGTGAATGCCGCTTTGTTCACTCTGGTTCTGTCCGGAAGGAGCCACTCGAAATTAATTGCCTGCTTGTCGATATCATAACTCTGGCTGGCATCAAGCAGAATGCGCCGGGAATTGGTCTTGATCAAAGTTTTGGTGACGATAATGGGAGGTGCGTTGACAAGAATATTTTTCTGCAGCGACTGAGCGGAATTTGCAAATCCGGATTCGTCATCAACAATAGCCGTCACGGTGTTGACACCGGAGCGCTGAAATGTTTTTGTAATTTTCACTCCTTCAGCCGACGAACCGTCCGAAAAATTCCAACGGACGGATTTCAATGTTTTTGTTTCCCGGTCACTGGAAGCTCCGGCATCGAATGTTACCGGCACGTTCGGTTCCGCTACCTCCGGAATCATCACCCAGCGTACCTCCGGAGGATAATTAATGTGGATGGGAATCGTCGTGATGCCGACGGCATCGTCAAATCCTGAATTATCCTTCACTTTTAAAGCAACGGCATAATCACCCGGTTCGTCAAAGGTGATGGTGGGATTAACACCGCGTGCAGTTTCCTTGCCGTTCACGTACCAAAAGTATTCCGAAATGGAGCCGTCAGGATCGCTGCTGCGGGAACCATCCAATTGAAGCGGACGCGTCGGCTCCCACTTGGAGGGGAGCGTAAAGTGCGCGACGGGATATCGATTAATGACCAGTTCATGAGTCGCCGTTTGAATGCTGTTCGTTTGGCGCTGACGATCGTCGACGGTTAATGTGATCGTATACTTTCCGCTCTGCTGATACTCATGCAGCACTCTCTTGCCGATGCCCTTCAACCCGTCGCCGAAATCCCATGTATGCACCAGTTCCGACTGATCTGCGTCGGTGGTGCCTTCAGCCGTGATGATTTGTCGGGCGGAGGTGGAACGGTGTTCGGCCACAATCTTCGGCACCGGCGGGGCGTTGATATGAATTTCTCTGGTAATCGACTGAATGGAGTTTTCGACTCCTTCTCCGTCGTTTGCAGTGAGCGTAACAGTGTAATCACCCGGCGCATCAAAGATAATTTTCGGAACCTCCCCCGTAAGCGCATGCCCCGCGCTTGATGACCAGGAAAATGAAATTCTGGAATTATCGGCATCCACCGCCGACGCCTGAAGCTGCAGCGTGTCTCCGGGTGCGGCTTGTTTGGTCAGATTGAATGAGGGGAGCGGTTCTGCATTGACTCTGTATGAAATTGTTTGTGAGAATGTTGAATTGGTGGTATTGGTTCTGTCGTTCACCGTCAGCGTGACAGAATAGGTGCCGGCTTTTTCATGCTTCACCGTCACGGATCCCCCTTTATTGCTCCCGACAATGCCGGATCCGCTCCAGAGAAAATCGAGCTCATCGTTGTCATTATCCGCTTCGTTTGCCACGGAAAATGTCACCGCAGCAGACCGACCGAAAATTTTCCGGTAATTGACGTCTACGTACGGTTGTGCGTTGATTCGTATCTTTTGTTGTGCCGTCGCTTCGGAGCAGGAGGAATTCGGTGCGCCGTCGTTGACGACAAGTTTTACATTGTATGTTGTCGGCAGAAGGCTTGACAGCGTCAACTCTTTTTCGCTTCCGCGGAATTCGTTGTTCACAAACCATTGATAGGTTAAGGGAGCATTTTCCGGATCGGATGATGCGGCAGCGGAAAGCGTGACGATCTCTCCGGGTGCAGCAATTAATTTGTCCGCCGTGATCACAGCAAACGGAGATGCATTCACCGTCACCTGAACATCCTGCTGCCAGTACTTCGGAAAATACATTCCCCGGGTCGGCAGAAACAATCGTGCGAAATGCTTTCCCGATGTTCCAAAATTAATGTCGGCGGAATCTTTTTCAACGGAGATCGTCCCAAAACTCCACATCGGAACCGCTCCCGGTATCATGTTTTTTGTCTGCTCACCCAATGCAAGAATCACATTGGTGCATGACGAGCCCGCCCGCTGAATGACATCAATCTGCGGCTTCACCGGCTGTTTAACGATAACGGGAGAAAGTTCCCACAACACCGGCGCCGGCGTTCCTTTAATGACAAGGTTATTCAATTTAAACGGCGAACCGGAAATGGAAAGTCCCCAGTTGTTTTTCATGCCGTTCGTCAGTGTTGGTACAAAAAATCCTTTCGGGACAGGTAAGACCGCATCATTTCCGAATTCATCGCGGACTCCGACGCGCACTTGCTCTTCCCCCAAAGGAATAAATCCTGAAATTGTTTGATCGGTCGGCTGGTACGGACGAAATTGCACTTCGGCGGTGGCCGGAATACGATACAGACATACCGAAAGATCGATTGCGATGATTGACCAATCCTTTCGCGTGGAAGTAACGGACGATTGATCGGAAATCAGCAGCTGGAAACTATTGACGTCATTTCCGTCTCCCGTGCGCACCCGGATAATCCATCCGTTCTTTTGCACCGGATCAAGCATGGAAAAAACGTTCCAGCGGTTCAAGTATTGCTGTTCGTCGCTCGCTGTGAGCATTGCAACCGGCTGAACGGGACGTCCGACAGAAGTGAGTTTTCCGCCGGAATATGAATAGAGCGCGTCAAACGGGAAAAGCTCGAATGTTGTTTTTGTATCGATGCTGCCGACAACAAGATCCGCCACGCCGCCGATGCCGGCGTCGAAAATTTGGAGCGCAGCGGCAGAGGCATTCTGTTCCGGCTTAATCCAGAAATCATACTGGTGCGTAAAATCTCCCGTTTCTTTTGCAATTGCCTGCTTACCGGAAACAGAGAGAAAGACCTCCTGGGATAACAGCGGAGAGGTCAGAATAATGAACAATCCGGCGGAAACTGAAATAGCTCGCGTAAAGCCGAAAAACCCTGAAAGTTTTGATTGAATGTTTTTTTCCATCATCATGACACCATGCTCCGCTTACTCGATCCGATATGTTTTGGATGTTATTACAATATTATCACTTATTGATTCAAATACCAGCACCAGCTCGCCGCCCTTCATGGGGGAAACCGATATCGCCCAATTTCCCTGGGAATCAGTTTGGGACGTTGAGATCTGATTTCCGTACCGCGCCGTTATTTTCACGGAAGGATATGCGGTGCCTCGGGCGGAAATCATATCTGTCGTCGGACTCAGGAGATCTCCTTTGACCGGACAGTTCCATTCGATGGCCGTTACTTTTTTCACATCAATCGGAACAATTGACAAACGTCGCTCCCGCGCATTGCCGGACCGGTCAGTCGATTGTAACAACTGCTGAACTTCTTGTGCTCCGACCGGAACGGTAATCGTGAATCCGCCCGACGCATCGAGTTGAACCGAATTTCCGTTTGCCGTCAACCGTGCATCCGCTTCCGTATTTCCTTTGATTGTCAGACTTGAAAGAGCGGTATATCGTCGGTCCGTGACCCATCCATCGACATAAATTGCCGGCGGCAGCTTATCTTCAACCCGCATCAGCCGGTACACCGGACTTTCAACGCCCCGCAATCCGAGTCGATCAACGGCGGTCAGTCTGACATAGACGCTCCCGAGCGCAATCCGCTCCAGCCGCATGGAGGTTTCAGTTCTATTATATACCGAGACCCCGGTATTGAACTCTTTTGTCGGAGAGACTTCAACGGTGTATTGGGCGCTTTGTTGAACAGGGCTCCATTGCAGTTGGAAATAATCGGAGTAAATAACCGAATCGATGCTGCTCCATGCCAATCGGGGGGAGGGAAGCAGCTGAACGGGCGGCAACGGATCTTTTCCCTGTTCCACCACCGTTCCTTCGTTCGATCGGAGACGAACCGCATTATTATTCGCAGCAACATCCATCGTTCCGTCATAATTGGAAACTTTCACGCGACGTTCTTCAATCGCGCTGGCCCAGAATTTTCCCGATTTCACCTGTGCTTCGGATGTACCGGCTCTGAATGTGAAATTATTCCGTTCTTTTGCACTCTCCGTCAATTTTGTGAGAAGACTTCCTTTCATCAGCGCAATATCGCGGCGGACGCTGTTGTCCAGTTTGTCCATAGTTGATTCGCGGATGACAACGGTGCTGTTCGGATCGATCATCACCTCTACACCGTCAGTAAACGCCAATTGAGCGGAACTGGCGGCCCCTGTTTTCAATCCGTCGGCCTGGGCCAGCAAATCTCCTTTATTTGCTCCTTTCCACTCACCCAGAAATCCTTTTCGCTTGTTCACATCGCCCGATTTCTCGGCGATCAGTGCATCGATATCCTCATTCCTCTGCTGTTCGATTGCCGTGCGGATTTTTTCGAGCGCGCTCAGGAATGTCTCTCCCGATTTTGTCAGCGCCGTGTAATTTCCTTCGCGGATACCGGCATCGTACGCTGCGGCAAGTGCCGTTGCCTGTTTGAGTTCTTCCGGTGCAAACACACGGGCGCCCGCCTTGAGCAGTTTTGCAAACAACAATTTTCCTTCGCGCACTTTTCCATGGAGCGAAGAGAAACCTTTGATCTGCTGCAATGCTTCTTTTGATAATGTAAACGAGTTGGCCGCCTCATTCCGTTCGGCAAACGAGATCACCACCGCCCATGTCGCCGGGTCGCCGGTCAGTCGCTGCGTCGTCGCATCGATCTCGCCGGAGGTAAACGTCAGCTGAGCAAACGCAGAGGGCGCAAGGAAAAAACAGAAGAGGAAGAATAGAAAATGGTTCATACGATTGGTATTGACAACGTGAATCGGCATCCGATGGAATCATTCGATTCGAGTGTAACATCGCCGCGGTGAAATTTCATCACTTCTTTTACATGGGCGAGTCCGAGTCCGGTGCCCAATTGCTCGGCGGCTTTTTTGTTCGACGTGACCCGGAAGAATTTTGAAAATAATTTCTGCTGATCTTCGGCGGTAATGCCGTAGCCGTGATCGGTAACGCTGAACTGAATATTCCCGTCATGCTGTTTCATCTCCACATCAATCGTCCGCCCGTTATCGCCGTATTTAATCGCATTGGAAATGAGATTGACGAACGCCTCGCGCATGAGATCGGGCGATACGGTGGTCTCGGGAATGCCCTGTTCCGCGTTGAATGATAATATAAGGGATTTTTCGTCGAGTTGAGGCTTCTGCGATGTACAGACAAATTTCGCAAGTGCAACGAGATCAATCTGTTCCTTCGGATAATGAACCGTCCCGGATTCAAGCCGCTGTACGTCAAGAAACCGGTTGACGAGCCGGTTCATCGTCTTGCTGCTTTGATGAATGATGCCGGCGAATTTAAGTTCATCCTCCCTGGAAAGATTGTCTTCATCGATAATGAGGGAAGCAAATCCCATCACGCTGTTCAGCGGATTTTTCAGTTCATGGGCAATAAAATTAATCATTTCCGTTCTGGTCTTCTCCATCAGACGGTCATTGGTCAGGTCGTGAATGATGATGAGCGAACCGAGCCGTTCTGCGTTGCGATTGATCGAGACTTTATTTAAGCGTGCAAATTTTTTTTCCTTTTCAGGATACGAAATGGCAATTTCCATTTGATGAAATCCGATTTCAAATCCGTCGGTCCGCTCTGTCCGCGAATGTTCTTTCGATCGCTCGATCAACGGGTGTCCGAAGAGCTGCGCAAGATTGGAGAGAGTGGAAAAACGATCGAGCTCCTGCTTCATCTGAACAAAGGCATCATTCATGAAGATGATCGCATCTTCCGTGTCGGTCATGCAAATGGCATCTTCGCTGTGCATCAGGAAAAATTTATTTTTCCACTCTTCAAAAATTATTTTCTCCACGTTGATGCGCTGATACCGTTCCAGCACCCGGCGCATTGATTCGACCGTTTCGGCGATTGCTGCAATCTCCCGCAGCTGAGGGACGGCAACCTCGTGAGTAAAATCGAGATTTTTTAACCGTTCAACATCGCGCACCAATGCGGTGACGGGCTGCGACAACTGCTTCGAAAACATCCAGCCGAACAACGAGATGGCGGCGGTTAACACGAGCACCACGATCACGGAAAACGTCATGATGTCCTTCACCGGGCGAAGAATAACATCCGTCGGTATTCCAATCAACAGATACATCGGAATGGACGAAAATTTTGATGTCAGCACTTTCCATTCCTTTCCGCCGGCGGAATGGTCGCTGAAGAAGGTTACATGCTTCCATGATTCCGGTTCGGCCGGGAAGGGAATCGGGGTGTTGCTGAACGAGATTCCTTCGTCGCCGCCCACCTGGACGGAATAGGTTCCTCCCACGGGCAGATTCTGCAATTCACGCAAAAGATGCCGGGCGTCGGCAAACAAGGTGATATAAAATATCTTCCCTTCCATGCGGACCAGTTTGCGCGCACCGAAGATCTGTCTGTTCCGGGATGAATCGGTCGACAACATCGTGAAGAGCGTTGAATCCCGGCGTGAACGAATCCAGGCGCCGTCGGTTTCTTCAAAGACAAAGGAGGAATGCGCCGAACTGGTGGCGACAAATTCTTCGGATATATCGGGAGAGGATACGATTAACTGAACAATCGTAGTATCGAACGCAATTTGCTGGCGAATCAGCACGGCGACATCCTGCGGCCGCTGCACAAGATTCCATCCGAGAAACTGCGTGATGGAAATCCACCGGTCGAATGTTTCGTCGATGGAGCCGATGGCGAAATGCTGCAGCTGTTGAACGACCGTAATTCGGTCTTCAATCACCTGGCGTTCGTACGCCGGACGGATAATGAACCACATCGCGGCTAATGTGACTGCCACAAAGAGTCCTACAAGGACAAAAATGCGGTGATGGAAGGCAAAACGGCGGAACAATGTCATAGCGTAATATACTATGTTCAACAAGAAAGAAAATACAAAAAAAACGTTCCAAAAATTACGGAATTTGACTATTTTCTCATACGGTTTCTCTGTTGAGGAGGAAAAAGAGATCCCGGTCCCGCTCGATCTGCATCGGGTTTTTTCGTTTAAAACAGAACATCCCCTCGGAAGAAAGGGGATGTCGTGAGTCGGGAAGACAGGATTCGAACCTGCGACTTCTTGCTCCCAAAGCAAGCGCTCTAGCCGGGCTGAGCTACTTCCCGATATTGATTGTGAAACGAATATAAGAAGAAAAGCCCGATATTGGTAATCAAATTATTCATATGACGTAATGCTCTTTGCCATTCTCTATATATCAGCTACGCTTGCCGCCAATTATACGGCAACATGGTTTATTCATTTCCCCCTGTTTGGTCAGGTTTCCGTCGCAACGTTTATCTTCGGCATCACGTTTACCGCCCGTGATCGGGTCCATAACCTGTTCGGGCGCAACAAAGTCTATGGAATGATCGCCGTTGCTGCGATATTGAACGTGATCGTCACCGTGATGGGCGGAGTGGAGTGGAGAATCGTCGCTGCCTCCCTCACGGCGATTGTGCTGGCGGAGAGTGCAGACACGGAAATCTATCAGCATTACATCTCCAATTCGTGGGGAATGCGTGTGTTGAAAAGCAATGCGGTCAGTATACCGCTGGACAGTCTGCTCTTCAATCTTATTGCGTTTGCGGGTGTTTTTTCCTCCTGGGAGCTGGCATCGATCATCTTCGGAGAAATAGTGTTCAAAGGCGCGGTGAGTGCGGTCATGGCGCTGCGTCCCGTGGAATATTTTCGATCCGGATCAGCCGTACGATAACCGATCACCATCGCCGATGCTGTAGGTTGGTTGCTTCTTCTTTATTATTTGGCTATTATTTTTTCCGATGAAAAAGCGAACAACAACGTCCCGCAAGCGTGATCATGTAGAACTGACGGTGCGAAAAGACGTTTCCTTCAGATCGAAATCCGCCGGATTTGAAGAGTGGGAATTTGTCCACCATGCCCTTCCGGAAATCAACGGTTCCGAGATTGATACATCGACACGTTTTTTGGGAAAGCAGCTTTCGTTTCCGCTGATGATTTCCTGCATGACCGGCGGATATCGGGAAGCGGAACGAATCAACCGTCAGCTGGCCGAAGTGTGCGAGGAAGAAAAATTATGCATGGGTGTCGGCAGCCAGCGTCAGGCAATGGAAAACAGCACATACCATGCTTCGTTCTCCGTTGCACGGAAAGCGGCGCCTTCAATTCCCCTGGTCGGAAATATCGGCGCGCCGGAAGTGGCGATGCTGACCGATGTCTCTCCGATCATTAAACTGGCGGAGTTGATTCGCGCCGATGCGTTTGCCGTGCATCTGAATCCGCTTCAGGAATTTTTACAGCCGGAAGGGAATACAAACTTTCGGGGAGTGCTGCGAGGAATCGAGAAATTGGTCCGGCAGCTGCCGGTGCCGGTGATCGTAAAAGAGATCGGCGCGGGAATCTCGGGTGAGGCGGCGGCGCAGCTTGTGGATATCGGTGTCAGCTGCATTGACGTGGCGGGAGCCGGCGGAACAAGCTGGGCGGGAGTGGAAATCCTTAGGAGGGAAAAAAAAGAGCAGCCATACTGGAATCCATTCTGGGATTGGGGAGTCCGTACCGTTGATGCACTCCGTGAAGTTGTTCCGCTGAAGCAGCGGATGCCGGCGTTATCCGTCATTGCCTCCGGAGGAATTTCCGGAGGGCTGGAGTGTGCAAAAGCGATCGGACTTGGAGCGGATATGACTGCCGCCGCCCGGCCGATGCTGAAAGCGTTGATGAACGGCGGGAAAAAAGAACTGAGAGAAACAATTGCGCGATGGCGCCTTGAATGCCGCGGCGCGATGTTTCTGATCGGCGCCTCTTCGATCCGGCAGCTGCAAACCACCAAACGACTGAAACGAGTTTCATGACGCTGTACGAAAAAAAATACCAGCGCTATAAAACGCTGATTGATAAAAAAATGTATTCCTCCGTCCGGAAGAACAAACCGGCCTCGCTGTACGAGCCGATGAAATATGTTCTTTCCTCTCCCGGAAAAAGGATTCGGCCGCTGCTGATCATCCTTTCCTGCGAGGCGGTCGGAGGAACAGCCACCGAAGCGCTGCATGCCGCCGCTGCCATCGAAGTGCTGCATAACTTTACGCTGGTTCATGACGACATCATGGACAACGCCGAATCACGGCGCGGACGTGCAACAGTCCATATGCGGTGGGACAGCAACGTGGCCATACTTGTCGGCGATGAGCTTGTTGCCGTTGCCTACCGCGAATTGCTCCGCACGCGCTCCAAAGCCATCGCGCAGGTGGCCGATGTTTTCACCGAGGGAGTGGTCGAAGTGTGCGAAGGCCAGGCGTATGACAAAGAATTCGAGCTGATGAACAACGTTACGGTGGATGATTACCTTCTGATGATCGGGAAAAAGACCGGAAAATTATTCTCCGCGTCGGCTGAAATCGGCGCGCTGATCGGCGGAGGCACGGAGCGGGAAATCAGGGCGCTGCGGTCGTTCGGATCGTATATCGGCCGCGCCTTTCAGGTGCAGGACGATCTGCTCGATGTGATTGCGGATGAAAAGGAATTCGGAAAAAAAATCGGCGGTGATATTATTGAAGGAAAAAAAACATTTCTGTTGATCCACGCCCTGGATCGGGCGCAGGGCAGGGACAAAAAGCTTCTGATGTCAATCGTGAAACATAAAGGAACCTCCAGAAAGAATATTCCGGTCATCAAGGAGATCTATCACCGTCTCGGAATTATTGAACTGGCAAAACAATCAATTAACAGGGACATCCGTCAGGCAAATCTGGAACTGGAAAAACTGAGAGATACACCGGCTCGCAGCATGTTGTTCTGGTTTTCCAAAATGGTGCTGAACAGGCAATTCTAACATATGATTGAAAAATCAGTAACGATAAAGAACAGAGCAGGGCTCCACACGCGCCCTGCCGCCGCATTGGTGAAACTGGCCGCACAGTATCAATCTGAATTTTTTATCTACAAGGACGGATTGGAAATCAACGGCAAAAGTATTATCGGCGTGATGACGCTGGCCGCCGAACAGGGTTCGGAATTGCGGCTCACGTTTGACGGTCCGGACGAGGAAAAAGCAATGAATGCAATTATCGGATTATTTGACCGGGGCTTTGACGAAGTATAAATGGATGAACAGCAGGAAATAGTGCTCCACGGCATTCCCGCGTCGCCGGGAATCATGATGGGAAAGGCGTACGTCTTTGCAAAGCAGACGCCGCGGATTCAGGATAAATCCATTGCTGCCGCCGAAGTGCCGCTGGAATTGGAGCGGCTGAAACATGCCATCGAACGCTCCGAAAAGGAATTGCAAAAAGTACTGCAGCTCACCGAACAGAAAATCGGCGGACAAAAAGCGAAGATCTTTGAAGCGCAGATCATGATCCTTTCGGACGCCGTTCTCTTTGAATCAGTTCGAAACAGGATTCAGAAAGACATGAAATCCGCCGAATATGTTGTGCACAGGGAAATATCGAAATACCAGCAGGTGATGATGAACTCCGCCGATGAATACATGCGGGAGCGCGCGCACGACGTGGAAGATATTAAGAACCGTGTCATCAGAAATATTCAGCAGGAAAAACTCATTTCGCGGTTCGAATCAAACTCCATCGTGGTGGCCGAAATTCTTACTCCGGCGGATACGGTCCTGTTCAGCCGCAACGAAGTACTGGCGTACGCAACGGATATGGGAGGCATTACATCCCACGCGGCGCTGCTGTCGCGTTCGCTCAACATTCCATCGGTGGTCGGATTAAAGGTGATCACAAAACATGTGCAGGCGGGCGACATGATGATTGTGGACGGATACACGGGCACCGTCATCATTCATCCGACAAAAGAGACGATCGAGCGGTGCGATGAACGAAAACTCGAACATCAGAACTTTGATACAAGTTTACAGGAAATTCGCGATCTCAGCGCACAAACGCTGGACGGGACGACGGTAAAACTGACCTGCAATATAGAGTTCAGCGAAGAAGCGCTGAATGTGCATGCCCAGGGTTCAAACGGCATCGGTTTGTACAGAACGGAGGGATTGTTTCTCCGGACGGTGAACTATCCCTCCGAAGATGAACAGTTTGCCGAATATAAGACCGTGGTGGAAAAAGCCCGTCCCCACAAAGTGGTAATGAGAGTGCTTGATATCGGAGGCGACAAGGTTGTGTCCAACTCCACGAACGAAGAAAATCCTTTCCTGGGATGGAGAGGCATCCGCGTTCTTCTTGATATGCCGGAAGTGTTTAAGACGCAGCTGCGGGCCATGCTCCGGGCGAGCGCGTTCGGAGATGTTTGGATTATGCTGCCGATGATTTCCGGAATGAAGGAAATCCGTCGGTCGAAGGAAATGCTTGAGCAGGCAAAAAAGGAATTGCGGGAAAAACGGATTCCGTTTAACGACGGAGTAAAAATCGGCGCTATGATCGAAATTCCTTCCGCCGCCGTGATTGCGGGCGATATTGCAAGCGAAGTAGATTTTCTGAGCATCGGCACAAACGATCTTATACAATATTTGCTGGCGGTGGACAGGGGCAATGAAGTTGTTTCCTCCCTCTATCAGGAATTTCACCCTGCGGTCATCAAGTCGATCCGGTATATTATCATCGAAGCGCACCGTGCCGGAAAACCGGTCAGTATGTGCGGCGAGATGGCGGGCGATCCGTACGCCATTCTGCTGCTGCTGGGGCTCGGACTTGACGAGTTCAGCATGACGCCGTATATCCTCCCCGAGATTAAAAAAATTATCCGCTCCGTGTCTCATAAGGAAGCGGAAGAGATCGCGCGCAAAGTGCTGGAGATGAAAACGGAAGATGATATAAAAGATTTTCTCCGCGTCAATTTGCACACCATGGTGCCGGATCTGCTGCTTGAATAGTGAATTTCCAATAATGAAGTACTCACCGCGCTCTGCGTTCCATGTCCATCACTGATGGCTCGACGCGGGGCATGTAGTCATGAAAGAACAATGAAAATGAAGACAAGAATAGAGCAATATGATCCCAAAGGAATGAGAACGCTCATCCTCAATTTTCCGAAGCAGGCGGAAGAAGCGGTCGCCATCGGCAATGCTTCCCGAATAAAACTGAATGTCAAAAAAATTCAGAATATTCTCATCACCGGTCTTGGCGGCTCCGCCATCGGCGGCGATCTGCTCCGCGCTTATCTGGCGGACAAATGTTCCGTGCCGGTGATGGTGAACCGGCATTATTATTTTCCCGAATTTGTCGGAAAGAATTCTCTCGTGATCGTCTCCAGCTATTCGGGCAACACCGAAGAAACGATCTCGGCGTATCAGGATGCGGTCAAACGGAAAGCAATGATCTTCTGCATCACCTCCGGCGGAGAAGTGGAGAAAATGGCGAAGAAACACAAGCATCCGTACATCAACATTCCCGGCGGACTCCCGCCGCGCGCCGCGCTTGG
>CAZQSI010000015.1:44038-50311 GCA_964596155.1 uncultured Chitinophagaceae bacterium | reverse complement strand
AGAGAAATCGAGATTCAAACGAAAATTCAGGAAACCTTGCTCCCACTTTTTGAACAGGCTAAAATAGAAGAGAATCGAGATACTCCCACGGTGGTGGTATTAGATAAAGCGTATGTTTCTGATAAGCCGGTAAAACCAAAGCGACTTGTGATCATAGCGCTTTCATCAATTGTTGGTTTCTTGTTTTCAATATTGCTGGTATTTCTTTTCGAATATTTAGACCGATTAAATAATTCTATTAAAAATAATGACAACAAACTGGAATACATATCATCGGTGTTGTCAGTTAAAGAATTTTTTCGATTTGAAAAACCCACATCTCTATAGAATGTTTCTGTGCCCTCATTCCGAAATATTTCAAAAAATTTCTCCATTCTTTTTCTTGGGAATGTTCTAAGCCAAGGCCTTTATTTTTACGGTATTATTGTGATAGCATATGCCGTATCTCCTGAAATATTTGGCAGATTTTCGTTCGCTCAAGCGTTTACTCTTTTTTTTATTCGATTGTCGGAACTTGGATTAGAAACATATTCTATTCGCCGAATAGTGTTGAAGGAATCAGAACGGATTGTGGTTAGTGAATGTTTTAATGCCAGACTCCTTTTCTCTGTTATTACCTATGTTGCTTCACATATTATTTTATACCTGCTGCCAATTGCATCCGAGACAAAAACCATCACATCGATTTGTCTGTTATCGATATTTGGCAACATGTTTTTATTGGAGTGGTATTTCCAAGCAAAAGAACAAATGGAATATGTTGGGCTATCTCGAGTTATTCGAGCTGTATCATTTACTGTTCCTCTATTGTTGCTCGCACCTTCAGGAATCAGAGAATCCACGATATCATTATTTTATGTTGTAAGTTTCTTTATTCCCGCAATGGTATTGTTCGGATTGTCCTACAACAAAATAGGATCAAAACTATATGTTTGTAAAATAAATACAACAATTTCAACATTACTTCAGAGTAGTCCGCTAGGATTGTCTTCAACCTTAATGCAAATTCCATTTAATTCTGGAACGATAATAATTGGAATATTATTAACTGCAGATGCAGTTGCAATTTATAGCGCAGGATATCGAGTATCACTAGTAATTTGGAGTTTTGGAATTGTTGCTTTATATAATGCCATATTTCCAGCCATGACTTCTCTAGTAAACGAAAAACAAAAATATGATCAGTTTGTTGAGAAGTTGTCAATAATATTGTATTTCGGGTCTGGTGTTGTCATACTATGTTCAATCGCATTCACTCAGACAATCATAGATTTGTTTTATCAAGGGAAGTATGACGCATCGGTCGAGGTTCTCAGAGTATCATTGTTCACTGTTTCCCTAATTCTTGCTAGAACTGCAATTGAATATTCACTGCTTGCACAAAATAAACTAGTGACGTATCTCCAAGGTATGATTCTCGTAAGTATCTTATATGTAATTACGGGAGTGGTGGGTGTAATCATCAATGGTGTTATGGGGATGATCTATGCTGCAGCAATATCAGAAATTGTTTATACAGTATATGTGTTTTCTAAATACGAGAACAATGTTCTTCGGAAAAATATTATATTTGGATGGATAAAAATAATTGTAATATCAGTATCAGCGATAATATTGTATGCAGTGACAGTAAAAAATAATGAGTGGATTGCCGTAACATCGATGTTTATGGTATTTTTAATTTTATTGGCTTTATTTTTTCATTCAACACTTCACAAATTCATTCGAAAGATTTAATATCCATGAAGGATTGGATGATAAAATCTCTCACAAAAAACAAAGAAATATTTCCATCATTCTGAAAATGAATATATTTCGTTTTAACAAGATACTCTCTTTATACTTATTTTCAGCCATCACGTTGGCGATAGTTGTTTATATTGTTCCGGTAATCGGTGGATTTACAGCGAACACTTGGGCTGAATTTTATCAAATGTTGGGACGTTTGATTGGGATATGGGGTCTCTTATTTGGAACGGGAGTCATATTATACGCTTTCAGTAGTATACTGAATTATTTATATACATCAACTACAAGTTCATTAATATTACGCTGTACAAAAATCGAACTTATTTTAATTTGTATGTTCTTAATGAATATCGTTGCGATGGTGAATGGTATTATTAGAAGTGAACCGCTCACTTATGTTATTGGTGATACATTAAAAGGAAGTTTTATACCTCTTTTTTATTTATGGATAAAGAAATCGTTACCAAAGACGGAAATGTTGGTGTCGTTTGTAAAAATAGTGTTAATTACGGAAACGATACTATTCATTCTGTTTTCGATAACCGATCTAATACCTTTTGCACAGTCTACAAGAACATTTTTATATACTATATCATTTACTCTTTTTTATGAAGAGGAAAAACCAATTCTTCGGATATTGTTTGCTATGACAACATTATTTGCATTGTTTATTGTTATGACGACCGGAGCATTTCGAGGAACCGTGTTAATATTTACAATGATTGTTGCATTGAATATTGTCATGAGATACAGAGCAAAAATATCTCCATTATTTGTAATCGGTACGATATTTACTTTAATGATTCTGGGGGTAGCAATATCAACCCTAAATCTTGATGTTGAGAAAAATGTTACATCTGTCTCAAATAGATTTGAATCAACGCTTCAAACTAAAAATAAAAAAAATTATGGATTAGAAGAATCGGTGTTTCAGAGGGTCGGAGAAGGAATTGATGTCATTCGAAGTTTTCAAGAAAGTAATCCGGTTTATTTATTAATCGGATTTGGAAATGGCGCCATATTAAATAATGTCTTAATTACGCCTTCGGAGCGTTCAATATATCATTCAAATCAAAAGCATAATATTTACATCACTCTATTGGGGGTGCTATTTCGTCAAGGAATTGTTGGGCTGTTTCTATATGTCCTATTATTTGCATATTTATTGGATTCCTTAAGAGTGTTCTATCGTAATCGAAAATACGTTACGCCAAACAGTCAAACGTATGTGTATCTCAAGGTGTTGATTTTATATCATTTTAGTGTTGTACTCTATAGTTTTGTGGCCTATTTATTTGTAGGAAATATCGTCATAGCATTTACAATTCCTCTTCATATAATTCTTAGGCAGCACATGGAAAAAGAAGCGAATTCAAAGCAAGTGAGTGAAATTACTATATGATTGTCGGGATCAATCTTCTGTATTTAATCCCTGGTAAATCCGGTGGCACTGAAACCTATGTAAGGAATCTTCTTAGCGCGTTGATTTCAATTGATAAAACTCATACATATGTGATTTACATGCCAGTGGAAGTAATTCCAACTTTTACTTTCGATTCGGATGCTGTTCGGGTAAAAGGAGTTGAGGGGATTCTATCGAGCAAATTAAGTAGAATATTGTACGAACAATTTATATTTCCTTGGAAAGTATCGAAGGATAATATTGATGTTTTATTCTCCCCTGGTTATGTAATACCAATATTATGTCGTTGTCCGCACGTTGTGACCGTTCATGATATGTTGTATAAGCGATTCCCAAATACTATTCCAATCATTAAAAGATTTTACTGGAGTATATTTGTTCCTTTGTCGATTAAACGATCATCGTACGTCATTGCCGTATCAGAATTTGTTAAAAAAGAATTCGAGGAATATTATCCTCAATATAAAAATAAATATGTGGTGTCCTCTGAATCAGTGAATACCGAAGAATATTTTGTTGAAGAATCGGATTCGCAAGCAATATCAAAATTATCATTACCCAAAAATTATATCCTTTGTGTCGCAACATTAAGTCCGCATAAAAATCTTGAAGTAGTTTTACATGCTGTAGAGTTATTAAAACAAAAAAAACATACTGTAAATGTTGTTTTTGTTGGCAATAAAGAAAGGTCGACAAAATATCTTGAATCGATTATTGAAAATAAAAAATTAAATGATCAGGTATACTTCACTGGTTATATATCACAAATAACACTACGCCAGCTATACAATAATGCAGAGATGTTTGTAATGCCATCTATGTATGAAGGATTTGGTCTTCCTGTTTTGGAGGCTATGGCGTGTGGTTGTCCGGTAATTTGTTCAAACGCAGCATCATTACCAGAAATAGCAGGATCAGCGGCAGAATATTTTCATCCTCAAGATGTTAAAACATTATCAAATAAAATTGAATTATTATGGCTCAATAAGACTTTGCATGATGAAATGGGGAGGCGAGGAATTCTTAACGTATCTAGATTTAACTGGAGAAATACCGCGATTATCACCAATGAAACATTAAAGAAAAGTAAAAAGAACTGATGGTGCACAAAGAGAAAAATAGCGTTACGGTCATTTCTCAATATTACTATCCTGATATCGCAACGACTGGACAATTATTAACAGAATTGGGTGGTGGACTTGTTAATAAAGGATGGGCGGTTGATGTGATCACCGCACTACCTACGTATGATTCTCAAATTAAGGCAGTTCGCTACGAGAAATATCGTGGGGTTTCTATTCAAAGAGTATGGAGTACAAAGTTCAACAAAAATACAAAATATGGTAAAATATTTAATTCTATTTCTTTTTTTGTTTCTGCCTTAATGTATGTTATTAGTCATAGAATAAATGGCGTATTATTAATTGTTTCAAATCCACCATTTCTGCCTCTAATTGGATATGTCAGTTCAGTATTAAAGCGAACCAAATTCATTTATTTGGTGCATGATGTTTACCCTGACATTGCAGTACGTCTTGGCTATTTACGTAAAGGGGCTTTAACAGAAAAAATATGGGGATATATTAATAAAGTAATTCTTCGGTCTGCGTCCAAAATTATTGTTTTATCCGATTCAATGCGAAGAGTTGTAAATGATAAAATAATGTCTGAATATCATGTTGTATTAAAAGGTAAAATAAAAGTTATTCATAATTGGGCAGATGGCGAATCGATCAGACCTATTAATAGACAAGAAAATAACTTTGTATTGAATCATGGTCTTTTAGATTCATTTGTAGTTTTGTATTCCGGAAATATGGGGCTTTTTCATGAGCTAGAAATGGTAATTGAAGTCGCCAATAAAATTTACGACAAAAATATAAAATTTATTTTTATTGGAGACGGCGGGAAAAAGAAGCTTTTGGAAAAACTAGTATCGAAATACTCTTTGGAAAATGTTGTTTTTATGCCTTATCAACCAAAAAATCTGTTACCACTTAGTTTAACGTCTGCAAGTGTTGCATTAGTTACTTTAGAAGAAAATATTGAAGGCCTTGCAATGCCGAGTAAACTCTATACTTTAATGGCTGCAGGAAATCCTATAATTGCAATATGTGATGAAGGATCAGATGTAGCAAAAATTATCAATAATGCCAACTGTGGTTTTGCAATAAAGCATCATGACATTGCTCGTATGGTAGAATGTATTATTGCATTGAAAAATGATCCCATTTTAATAAAAGAAATGAGTCGCAACGCAAGATCTTATTTTGAACAACATTTTTCATTAGATTCAGCAATAAATAATTATGGGGATGTGATGCTTTCAGTTATCGACTCTGATCAAAAATCATGAAACAATTTGAACGTAAAATAATTCTGTTTGATTTTCTGGCAATTAATCTTGCATGGATTGTTTATTATTTGCTTCGTGTTGAAAGTCAGATCGTTGTGTATCAGATCAAACCCGATCTGATCCTTCCGATGCTGATTATGTATCTGTTCTGGCTTTCGGTCTTTATGTTCTTTGGATTATACAGGGCCTGGTATGCAAAATCCAGAGTTGATGAGTTTGCCGCAATCTTCCGGGCTATTTCGATCGGTTGCATGGTTTTGTTTTTCATCATTTTTTTTGACGATGAACGGAATGCGACCTATTCAGCAAATCGTTCCATTATCATAATGTATTGGGTTCTGATGATTCTCTTTGTCGGTGTCGGCAGAATCGTCGTCCGGAGCTTCCGGAAACGATTGTTAATGAAGGGAATTGGACAAAGCGATACAATAATTGTTGGCACAGGCAAAAAAGCGATTGAACTGTGCGAGTCGGTGAACAAGTATCCGGCGCTCGGTTATCGGATTATCGGATATGTCTCCGTCGATGACGGATCAGCAGATCTTGCACAGCCGGTGCTGGGAACGATGAATAGAATTCCTGAGTTAATTCAACAAAAGGGAATCAAGAATATTCTGATTGCATTGGATTCCCAGCAGAGAGAAACTGTGCTTAACATCGTATCACTCTCCACCGGATTCGATGTTGCAATAAAAATTATTCCCGATATGTACGATATTGTATCCGGTCAGGCGCGCACAAATCA
>CAZQSI010000015.1:35316-43938 GCA_964596155.1 uncultured Chitinophagaceae bacterium | reverse complement strand
TATTGATGCCGAAGCACGAACAGGACCCGTCTGGGCGACAACCAATGACCCTCGGATTACTTCCGTCGGGAGATTTTTGAGAAAAACCCGGTTGGATGAAATCCCGCAATTTTACGACGTGATGAAAGGCGATATGAGTCTTGTTGGTCCACGGCCGGAACGGCCGCATTTCGTCGAAATGTTGTCTCAGGAAATTCCTTTGTATAAACGTAGACTTTCCGTCAAACCGGGAATAACCGGCTGGGCACAGATTAAACAGGGGTATGACACTTCAATCGAGGATGTCAAATCAAAAGTACGATTCGATCTTTTTTATATAGAAAACATGTCGTTCAGAATGGATATTAAAATTCTGATATTGACCTTTTATGTCATGATAGCAGGAAAAGGGAACTGATGCCAAAAGCACTTGTCATAATACCCACATACAATGAAGAACAAAATGCTGAAAAAATTATAACGGAAGTACTTCAGCAGACCGACATAGTTGAAGTATTGATTGTCGACGATAATTCTCCGGACGGAACCGCCGGCATTGTGAAAAACATGATGAAATCGAATTCCCGCATCCACATATTGGAGCGGGAAAAAAAACTCGGATTGGGGACGGCGTATGTTGCAGGATTTAAATATGCCATTGAGCATAAGTTCGATTTTGTGTTTGAAATGGATGCTGACTTTTCTCATAACCCCAAAGAAATCCCGATAATGCTGAGCAAAATGGATGAATGCGATGTTTTGATCGGTTCACGTTATATTAAGGGTGTGAATGTCGTCAACTGGCCGATGAAACGCCTGATTCTCAGCTATTCTGCAAATATTTATACACGGATCATTACCGGAATGCCGATTCATGACGCAACGGCCGGATTCAAATGTTATAAGCGGAAAGTTCTTGAATCGATCAATATCGATTCATTGCGTTCAAACGGTTATGCATTCCAGATCGAGACAAATTTTTTGGCGTGGAAAAAAGGATTTAAACTGTTGGAAATGCCCATCGTCTTTGTGGATCGCCGCGTCGGAGTTTCCAAAATGAATAAAAAGATCGTCTATGAAGCGGCTTTTATGGTCTGGAAATTGAAAGCACGCAGCATGTTTAATATGCTGTAATTCTCCTCTATGGACATATCCGTCATCATCGTAAATTACAATGTCCGAGAGTTTTTGAATAATGCACTTATCTCGCTGTTCAAAGCTCTCGAAGGATATTCTGCGGAAGTATTTGTCGTCGACAATGCTTCCGATGACGGCAGTGTTGAACTCATCCAAAAAAATTATCCCGAAGTAATTCTCATCACAAATTCGGTGAATGTGGGATTTGCCGGCGCCAACAATCAGGCGCTGAGACGCGCGAAAGGAAAGTACATTCTCCTGCTCAATCCCGATACCGTCGTTCAGGAAGAGACGTTCAAAAAACTTATCGAATTCTTCAGCACGCACAGTGATGCCGGCATGGCCGGATGCAAGATCCTGAATCCCGACGGAACGCTCCAGCTTCCCTGCAGGCGAAGTTTTCCGACCCCCTGGACTGCCTTCACAAAAACATTCGGTCTGAGCACGCTGTTTCCCCGTTCGAAACTATTCGCAAAATATAATCTTACATATCTGGATCCGGATTCGACCTATGAGGTCGATGCCATCAGCGGTTCCTTTATGATGATTACGAGAGAAGTGTATGAAAAGATCGGCGGACTTGACGAAACCTTTTTTATGTATGGAGAGGATCTTGATTGGTGCTACAGGGTTCAGCAATCCGGTTCAAAAGTGTATTATGTCCCGACGACATCCATCATCCATTACAAAGGGGAAAGCACAAAACGGAGCGACATTGATGAACTGAAAGTATTTTATCATGCCATGCGCCTCTTCGTCCGGAAGCACCATGCAGGGTCGCCGATGTTCGAATGGTTTATCTATTCCGGTATTTATGTCAGAAAATTAATCGGTGACATCGGCCGCATCGTCAAACCTGCCGGCATTGCACTTTTTGACATGGCGATTGTCGCGATGACAATTCTTATCGGGGAATATATTCGCAAAGATGCATTATTCACATTGCCTGATTATGCATACCCGTGGGTGTTTGCAGCACCCGCGTTTATCGTATTTATTGCATTGCTCCTTTTCGGGGTCTATACCGAACACAAATTGTCGGTATCGAGATCCATCGCAGCCGTTTTCTCAGCCTTCGTATTTATTTCCGCCATCGTGGCATTTGAGAAAGATTTTGCATTCAGCCGCATGATAGTGTTGATTTCCGGTTCTCTTTCTGTGCTGTCGATTCCCGGGTGGCGATTAATCCTGCGTTTAATGGGTTTCGGCGAAAAAACATCCCGTACTACTATTTTTGGACGTAGGACGCTGATTGTGGGCGTACAAAAATCCGGCCAGGAAATTCTGAAAAAGTTGCGGGCAAAAGCTGGAGGAGGTTATTCCGTGATCGGTTTTATCGACATCAATCGAAAGCATGTCGGTGAAAAAGTGTTGGACGTTGAAATTCTCGGAAGCATCGAGACAATCGGAAAAGTTATTCAGGAGCATCATGTCAGCGAGGTGATTTTTTCGTCCGATGCCGTCTCATATTCGACGATACTGGATATCATCGCCAATAATAGAAATCGCTTCGTCAATTTTCGTTTGGTGCCGAATAATCTGGAAGTCATCATCGGGAAGCCAAGTATTGACCAATTGGGGGAGATACCGTTTATTGAGATTGATTACAACATCGGAAAACCGGGAAATCGGTTCATAAAGAGGACATTTGATATTGTATTCAGTCTTTTCTTTTTGATTTCCATCGTGCCTTTTGTATATTTTACACGAATGTTTTCACGCAGTCCTGCTGCCGGCTTCTCAAAGATGATCCTGCAAATTCCAAGAGTGTTTACCGGTTCGATGAGTTTTGTCGGGAATTTGACCGATGACGGAGCTGATCGAACGAACATCTTCAGAGGTAAAAAAGGGATTACCGGACTTCTTCACATTCAGAACAAGCTATCGATGACAGCTGAGGAACAGGCACAATATAATTTGTATTATGCCAAACATCAGTCACTCATTCTCGACCTCGAAATTCTAGTGAAATCATTGCAACAGTGGGTGCAGCGGAGTAGAAAATAACAGAAACTGTTCGGAGTGCTTATGGCTAAAGTTGTTTTGGAATTTGAACGTCCGATCCACGATCTTGAACAAAAAATTGAAGAAATCAAAAATCTTTCGGAAAATGTTGATGTTTCGGATGAAGTAAAAACATTGGAAAAAAAAGTAAGACAGCTGAGGGAGAATATCTTTTCTAACCTGACCCGGTGGCAGAGAGTCCAGCTCGCCCGCCATCCGGAGCGGCCGTATACCCTGGATTATATTCAACACATGACGACGGATTTTGTGGAGCTGCACGGAGACAGGGCATATGGAGACGACAGCGCAATTGTGGGAGGTTTTGCAAAACTCGACGGCAGTCCGGTAATGATTATCGGACATCAAAAAGGAAGAGATACAAAGTCAAATTTATACAGAAATTTCGGAATGCCGAATCCCGAAGGGTACCGGAAAGCGCTGCGATTGATGCGCCTGGCTGCTAAATTTAAACGACCCATTATTACGATGCTGGATACTCCCGGTGCCTACCCGGGGTTGGAAGCGGAAGAGCGGGGACAAGCAGAAGCGATTGCCCGCAATCTATTTGAGATGTCACATTTACCCGTCCCCATAATCGTAGCAATTATCGGCGAAGGGGCGTCGGGGGGCGCGCTAGGCATCGGTGTCGGTGATAAAATGCTGATGATGGAAAACACATGGTATTCGGTCATCGCTCCCGAATCGTGCTCTTCGATTCTCTGGAAAAGCTGGGAATTTAAAGAGCAGGCAGCGGAAGCTCTTCGATTAACTCCTCCGGATCTGCTGGAACAGGGAATCATTGACCGAATCATTCCTGAACCGCAGGGTGGTGCCCATCGGAATCCTCAACAAGCGGCGATGATTCTGAAGGATTCAATTTTAGAAGAGTTGAAATCGCTGAAAAAAATGAAACCGGAAAAGCTGATTGAACGGAGAATCGAGAAATTCTGTGCAATGGGTGCATGGAATGAATGAGAACGGTTTTTCGCACACGACCGATATTCGAGTCCGATATGCTGAAACAGACGGGATGAAGGTCGTCTACCACGGAAATTATCTTACCTATTTTGAAGAAGCGAGAACTCAGCTTTTCAGAAACATCGGCATTGTGTATGCCGACATCGAAAAATCCGGGATCTTTCTCGTTGTTCTTGAAGCGCATGTTCGCTACCGCCGTTCGGCGGTGTACGATGATGTTCTGCATGTCACGGCATCGGTCGATGAACTTCCCTCCATGAAGTTGTCGATTAATTATTCTGTCACACGCAATGAGGAGAGAGAATCTCTGGTCACCGGCACAACGGTCCACGCATTTATAGACGCGGAATCGGGGAAACCGATACGGCCTCCTGCGAAGTATATGAACGCAATCGAAAAATACTTTTACCATGCTCAATAAAGAACTTCTCACTATTATCTGCTGTCCGAAGTGCAAAGCGGATCTGATGTATGATGAACGGCAATCCACTCTGACCTGCACGATGTGCCGTATTGTGTACGAAATAAAAGACGGCATACCCATCCTTCTTCCTCCAAATGACGGAAAATAATTATCTCAATGACAGCCGGCTCGGCAGGCTCATCGAACAGGCCCTTTTCGAGGATGTCGGATTCGGAGACATAACCAGTGAATCGCTTATTCCCGAGGATCAACTCGGGAAAGCCGACCTGATCGTGAAAGAAAGCGGCATCATTTCCGGCATTGACATCGTCAGAGTAATTTTCAGCATTGTGGACGGGCAGGTAACCGTCGAACCATCGGTTCAGGACGGATCGCTGGTAGAAAAGAGTGTCTCCATCGCCGAGATTCATGGACCAACCAGAAGCATGTTGACTGGAGAAAGAGTCGCATTGAATTTTTTGCAGCGCATGTCAGGGATAGCGACACTGACCCACAAATACGTTCATGCGATCGCCGGTACGAAAGCAAAAATAACCGATACGCGTAAGACGGTGCCGGGACTTCGGGTGCTCGACAAAAAAGCCGTTGTTGACGGCGGAGGGGTCAACCATCGGTTTGGACTGGATTCCATGATCCTGATTAAGGATAATCACATTGCCGCGGCCGGCGGTGTTGGCAATGCAATACAACGGTGCAACGATTATCTGAAAAGCCGAGAAATAGAAATTGCCGTCGAAATAGAAACCACATCAATTGATCAGGTGAAGGAAGTTATTGCGGCAGGCGGTGTGGATAGAATCATGCTGGATAATTATTCTCTGCACCAAATGAAAGAAGCGGTTGATTTGATCAACGGGATGATAGAAGTGGAAGCATCCGGCGGTGTTACGTTACACACCGTGCGTGCAATTGCTGAAACCGGAGTTGACCTCATTTCGGTCGGAGCGTTGACACATTCACCAGCCGCTTTGGATATTTCTCTGGAATATCAATCGTAAACAAAATTCCGACAGCCGCCGAAGCCGTTCCACCGCACAAAAAACAATGCTGATGTATCGGTAAAAAAACTATTGCATGTTTGAGCAAATAAAAAGTCTTGGAACGGATACTGCGATTTACGGCATCAGCACGGTCGTAGCCCGCTTGTTGAATTTTGCTCTTGTTCCTCTCTACGCCAACATTCTCACCACGGCGGAATTCGGAATTGTCGCCAACGTCTATTCCTACATCGGATTTATCATCATCTTTTACAGCTTTGGGATGGAGTCGTCGTATTTCCGCTATGCTTCCTCCAAAGAATTGGGAACAGAGGCGGATAATTTCAGCACGCCGTTTCTCTCCGTTGCGGCAGTATCGGGTGTTTTTTCGGTTCTTTTGATGCTGTTTTCAACACCGTTAACTCCCGTGTTCCAAATCGATGAGTCGCTTTCCATCATCATCACTTTGACCGCAGGTATTTTATTTTTTGACGCGGTAGTCATGATTCCGTTCGCTTCACTTCGGCTTCAGCGGAAAGCACGGTTTTTTGCACTGACAAAAATCATCAACATCGTGTTGACAGTGATTCTTAATATTATCACCGTCTATTATTTACGATGGGGAATTGAAGGAATTTTTATCAGCAACCTGGCTGCATCCGTTTTGACGCTCCTTATACTGATACCGACGGTTATCAAGCAGCTTCACTTCAGAATGCATTCCGGGCTGTTAAAAGAATTGTTAAAGTTTGGACTTCCCATCGTTCCCGTCGGTGTTTCGGGCATCTTGCTGCAACTGGTGGACCGGCCTATTCTAAAACTGTTGATGGATGATTCAGCCGTCGGTATTTACCAGGCGAATTACCGGCTTGGGATCTTTATGGCATTAATTACCGGCATGTTCGAATTTGCCTGGCGGCCATTCTTTTTGTCTCATGCAAAAGATCCCAATGCCAAAATACTCTTTGCAAGAGTCATGACGTATTATTTGATGGTATGTTCGTTTATCTTTATGGTGCTGTCTCTATTCCTCGAAGACGTTATTAAGTTCAAGTTTTTCGGAGAACGCTATATTCTGCCGCCGCAATATTGGCCCGGATTGGAAATAGTACCGCTTGTCCTATTGAGCTACATTTTCAGCGGCATCGGAACCAATTTGAATGCCGGCATTCAGATTGAGAAAAAAACAAAATATCTTTTTCCGACTTCATTCTCGGGGTCCCTCACGAAAATTGTGTTGACATTTCTGCTGGTGCCGACGTACGGTATTATGGGTGCGGCGTATGCGACATTGGCCGGTTATATCATGGTTGAAGTAACATTGTACACAGTAGTACAAAAATATTATCGCGTGGAATATGAATTCAAAAGAATCGGAACATTGGCCGCCACTGTCGCCGTTGCATTTGCCTGCTCCGCGATATTCGATCTTGATGTTCCCATGAAAGCGGCGCTGTTTGTACTTTGGTGTTTAAGTTTATTTGCGGCTGGATTCTTTACAAAGGGGGAATTGGAGCGTGTTCGGTCGCTGTTTCGGAAAACGACTTGACAAGCAATGGTTGTTGTCGTATCTTTGGTCAGCAAATTGTTCTTTCGAATAAGACGTATCGGTGTTCCGTCCTCAACGACGGGATGAAAATGGGAATCTCGTACATCGCACACGATGAATCGAGAGCTGACCCGCAACTGTGATTGGTGAATTTACGCCATAAGCCAGGAGACCTGCCGATACCGAATGAATGCACCTTCGAGGAATGAGGTGGCAAAAAGTTTGATGTATGAATATTTTTGCCTTTTCTGTGATAAGGCATTTTTTATTTTAAATCACTTGTAACATTATGGAGACTTTATGATGAACAATAAACAATTGCTGTTCGGTGCTGTATTGATTCTCGCCGCAGCATTTTCCCGGCTGATACCGCATCCGATGAATTTTGCTCCCATTACGGCGATTGCACTCTTCGGAGGAATCTATTTTGACAGGCGAGTAGCGCCGCTGTTGCCGCTGACAGCCCTGATGATCAGCGACTACTTTCTTGGATTTTATTCGGGAATTGTTTGGGTCTACGGTGCATTCCTGCTTGTGACACTGTTGGGAATGTCTGTTGCGCGAAAAAAATCACTCGTCACGATTGCGGGATCAACTGTTGCAGGATCACTCCTCTTTTTCGTGGTGACAAACTTCGGCGTGTGGCAAAGCGGAATGTTGTATCCTATGACCATGTCAGGCTTCATCGAATGTTATGCAGCAGCGATTCCGTTTTTCAGAAATGCCATTGCGGGTGATTTGTTCTACGTTACGGTTCTGTTCGGCTCGTATGAAGCCGCATTGAAATACCTGCCAGGATTTGCCGCTCAGAAGGCAACGGCGTAACAGCCGCAAGAGCAAACTGTTCTTTACCATAAAGATGTTGGTGTCCCGATATGATATCGGGATGAAAATGGGAATCTCGTGAATCGGTAATGATGAATCGAGAGCTGACCCGCAACTGTGATTGGTGCCTACGCACCATAAGCCAGGAGACCTGCCAACATTCGTTTCAATACTCCTTCGAGGACTGAGGATGGATTGAGAAATTGTTATTTTTTTACTTTTCTTAGCCCGGCCTTTCGCAAAACTGAAGGTCGGGCTTTTTTTATGTTATCACTACGAATCATATTATTGTTATTTGTATTTGTCTTCCGCGCATTCGCGGACGATGATTCCACAAAAACGTACCGGATGTCCGACGTTGTTATCACCGGAACTAAAACTGCTTTGCCGGTTGATCTGCTTTCATCATCGGTTCAAGTATACGACAGCACTGATCTAGCAAATGCAAACGGTATTTCAGTGGCAGATAAATTGAAATATGCCTCCGGATCGGTATTCCGCAGTTATGGTGGGAATGGAGCGCTTCAGTCAATTTCTGTCCGAGGGTTAGGTTCCGATTATTCTCTTATTTTGCTGAACGGACAGCGTTATACAATGCACCAGATCAGTACTGTGGATTTAGGATTATTTTCGAGTCATGAAGTTGAACGCATTGAAGTGGCAAGCGGCGGCAATTCATCGTTATACGGAGCAGATGCCGTCGGCGGAGTAATTAATATTATTACAAAAAAACCTGACGGAAAAACATC
>CAZQSI010000015.1:27270-35216 GCA_964596155.1 uncultured Chitinophagaceae bacterium | reverse complement strand
TCAGACGTAACCGTTCGATTGTCCGATGCCGACAGAGGACAGCCGTCCGTCGTCACGGGAATCATTCAAAACAACCGTGCCCGCATCAATGACAGAGATCTCTTTGTCAACTCCACCTCTGAGATATCAGTACATGACCGGTTTTCACTTTCCATTCCCGTTACATATCATTTCAATCGTCAGCGGTACCGTGATCCGAATATCGTGATTGCGGGACAGGAGCTTTCTTCGTTCTATGAGAATACGATTTTATCTGTTTCACCAAATGCAAAGTATGCATTGTCGCCCGAGCATCACCTGATTGTTGGTTCCGAGGTATCCCGTGCTGGAATTGAAAGCAACGAAGTAGTCTCAACGGAGCGGAATCAGATCAGTCTTTATTATTCGTCACATCACCGTTGGACAGTTCCTTTTGACATCACACTGTTTCCTTCAATTCGATACGATGCATTCAGTGATATTCGCGGCGATATCTCTCCCAAAATAGGAGTGAATATATTATTACTGCAGCATCCTTTACTACGATTCCGTTCCAGCATTGGGAAGAATTATCGGGTTCCTACATTCAACGATTTATATTGGATTGACGGCGGCAATGCAAACTTGACCCCTGAACGATCAGTCAGCTTTGACGCGGGAATAATCAGCGATGTTGACGGCGAATCATATAAAACACGCTTTGAGGTAAACTATTTTTCAATTCATGCCAAAGACAAAATTGTGTGGATGCCCGGCTCGAAAGGAATATGGTCGCCCAAAAATCTTCAAACCGTTCAATCAACAGGGGTTGAACTAACCTTGAGCGGCAGTGTGTTAGACGGATTGGTCAACGGGCAATATAGACAGACCGTTCTCACTACATTAAAAACGAGTGCGGACTATCCCAACGATCCTAGTCAAAACAAAATACTCCCGTATGTCCCTCAACAATATTCGGCATTGATCATCGGGAGTTCCTATAAACACTATTCTGTCAATGTATTATACTCCATCACAGGTTATCGATATGAAACCGCGGATAATAATGCCCGATTTATTCTGCCGACGCATGACACCTATGATGTGAATGCTTCGGCGTTATTTGAATTTCAACAATTCTCTCTCCGCATCAAGGGCGAAATGAATAATCTCTTTGATAAGGCGTATGAATTAGTAACGGATTATCCAATGCCTCTGAAGAATTATCTTTTTTCACTCGAAATTATTTATTAACAATTCATTTAATCAATATAGGAGCATTATGAAAGCTATTTTTGTCGTGGTAACTACTTTATTTATATTTACAGGTTGCAGCCAAAATGATCCGACCGCACCCACGGAAGCGTCGCCGGGTTCATTGAAAGGATTTTACGTTCTCAATGAGGGGGGATTTGGAAAATCGAACTCTTCGTTATCACTCATCGTTCCTGACTCAAATCGTATTTATAGCGATCTGTTTTTCAGTGCGAATAAACGCTCTCTTGGAGACGTGGCAAATGACATCGTCACTTTTCAGGGGAAAGGATATATTGTCGTCAACAATTCTCATAAAATAGAAGTTATTTCAACGGAGACGCATCAATCCTTAGGTACAATTAATCTTCCGGGCAACAGTCCGAACAAAATCGTTATCGCCAGCGACACAAAAGGATATATTAGCAATCTGTACAAGGGAACGGTGACCGTGATAAATCCCGTTACGTACGGTGTTGTGAAAGACGGCATCCCCGTGGGATTGAATCCCCAGGGACTTGCGTATGCACAAGGGAAGATTTTTGTCTGCAATTCCGGTTATGGTCAGGACAGCACACTGTCGGTAATTGACATCCTTACAGATTCGGTAATCGCTACAATCAACGTAGAAAAATCACCGACGGACATTGCCGTCGACGGAAAAGGCAACATTATCGTACTTTGCAATGGATATTCAGATTTTTCAAATCCGCTCAACGACACTCCCGGAGCGATTGTGGTCGTTGATCCGGTAAAATATTCCGTGATCAAAAAAATCCCGCTATCGTTGCAGACCTATGGACACCCAAATGAATTGGCGGTATCCAAAAGGGGATTCGGACTGACGGTTGTAAAGAACGGAATCTTGAAATTCAGCACCGAAGACTACCAAGTGCAATCATCTGCCTTTATTCAAAAAACGTCGTATGCCATTGCGGTAGACGATCAGAGCGAACAGATTTTTCTGGGGGATGCTGTTGATTATTCTTCGAATGGAAAAATATTCCGGTACTCTTATTCTGCTGTTCTGAAAGATTCATTCACCGTCGGGATTATTCCCGGGACAATTCTTCGCAGAGATTAGAATAAACAGTGAGTCAGCTTCGAGGCGATGTTTGTCATCGCCTTTTTTGTTTTTTATGGCTATATTCATTCAAATCTACACTTGATTGGTATCACTATGCCTTCTATTTCGCTCTTTTCGGGATCGTTGCAGGAGAATTTGCATCAGCAATTCTCCAAGTTTTCAACAGAATCAATTATTAATAGAATCTGGGAAAAAGATTATACCGTCTGGAGGACCGAGGAGCATCATAAACAATCCATTCTCAATCGATTGGGATGGCTCACCAGTCTTGACCTTATGATGGCAAATGCTGATGACCTCATTGAGTTCAGCGCCATTATTAAAAATGCGTCGTTTACACATGTTGTTGTTCTCGGTATGGGCGGCAGCAGTTTATGTCCGGATGTATGCCGGGCGACGTTTGGATCCGCACCTGGATACCCTCAATTACTCGTGCTGGACAGCACAAATCCGACATCGGTGGAAAGAATCGACAAAAGCATCGACGTGGCAAAAACACTCTTCATCGTTGCGTCAAAATCAGGCGGCACGACCGAAACGAATATGTTCTATCAATATTTCTTTGACCGGGTCAGTTCCGTCAAGGAAAGACCGGGAGAGAATTTTATCGCCATCACCGATGCGAATACAAAGATGGAAAGCATCGCCGTCGCAAAACAATTCAGGAGAATTTTTATCAACCCTGAAGATATCGGCGGCCGGTATTCAGCATTGTCGTATTTCGGACTTGTACCGATGGCTCTGATCGGCATGGACATAAAAAAAATTCTTCGCTCGGCCGATGAAATGCGAAAACAGTGCAGATTCGAGCCTGTGCAAAATCCGGCAGCACAGATCGGTTTATTAATGGGCGAAGCTCACAATGATGGAATCGATAAACTTACATTTGTTCTTTCGGAGGATATTAAGACCTTTGGATATTGGGCCGAACAATTGATCGCCGAGAGCACGGGAAAAGAAGGAAATGGAATCGTCCCGATCGAGGGTGAAATGATATCGACAATTCACGGAGACGATCGGTTTGGTCCGGACAGGATGTTTGTTTTTATTGTAACAGAGCGATTTGCTCAGTCCTATACAGAAATGCAGGGAGAGTTGTCCGCCAACAATCTGCCGTACTCGGTCATCACGCTTAAAGATTCGTATGATATTGGTTCGCAATTTTTCCTCTGGGAATTTGCGACAGCCGTTTCGGCAACTGTCTTAAAAATCAACCCATTTGACGAACCGAATGTTAAAGAGAGCAAAGACAACACCGTGAGAGTGATAGAGGAATTCAAGAAAAACGGTTCCTTGCCTTCAAAAAACATCATTTACTCCAATACGCAATACAAGGTATTCGGTGAAACGGAATATGGAAAGTCGCTGCCTGTTCAGACACTTTCAGAACTGCTGCGCAGCCATTTTTCCGGCAATCCCGGTGAGGATTACATTTCTCTGTTGGCGTATGTCGATCAAAACAACGGCAATGAAAACGAGTTATATGCACTTCGGGAGGAGATTTCAACTCTCCACAAAGTTCCGGTCACAATCGGATTTGGACCTCGCTATCTGCATTCGACAGGCCAGCTGTTAAAAGGGGGGAGAAAGAATGGTATATTTTTGATCATTACCGGCACGGAACCGAATGATATCTCCATTCCGGGTGAAGTCTTTTCGTTTGAGACATTGAAACAGGCGCAGGCACTGGGGGATTATCAATCATTTGCTTCTCGATCATCACGCATGCTGCACCTTCATATTTCAGGCGATATCGGCGATGGACTGCGATCCCTTAAAAAAATAATTCTTCAATAATCGGAAGTCAGTATGAACGGTAGTATTGCCGGATTTAAAAATGGACTCATCGTCTCTTGTCAGTCGGATAATGATGATCCGTTTAACATGCCGACGCTGATCGCAAAATTTGCACTGGCATCCGAAATGGGGGGCGCTGCGGGAATCCGCACCGAGGGGATTGAAAATATCAAGGCGATCCGATCCGTCGTTGATTTGCCGATCATCGGTATGATTGACGGACATTTCGAGAACGGATGGATTTGCATCACACCGGATTTCAAGGATGCCGAAGCCATCATAGAGGCGGGTGCCGATATCTTAGCACTGGATGTAACACCGAGAAAACGTCCGAACGGAATGGACGGCATTGAGTTTTTCGAGGAAGTTCGAAACCGATTTTCCGTCCCGATAATCGCTGACATCGCAACGTTCGAAGAAGGCGTCCGTGCGGCGGAAATGGGTGCGGATGCTGTTGCCACAACGCTGTCCGGTTATACCGAATATACGCACAATCGACTTCAGCAGGAACCGGATTACGTACTTATCGAGGAACTTTCCCGAGCGCTCAGCATTCCTGTGATTGCGCAAGGAAGAATATTGACTCCGCAGCAAGCGAAGGAAGCTGTATTGAAAGGAGCATTCTGCGCCGTTGCCGGAACCGCCATCTCGCGTCCGCGTGAGATGACCAAAAAATTTGTTTCCTCCTTGCAATCTGTCTCCATTTAATCATTTCCTAACCGGGTTGAAATATGAAAATTCTTTTACTGATATTATTTCCCGTAACATTGCTATCGCAAACCGTTTATCTTCCGGCTACCCATCCGATCTATCCCTATCTTGACAAAATGGAAGCAAAACAGATCATCTCCGGATACCGGGACGGAGTAAAACCCATATCACGGGAAATGATCGCGCGGTTTCTTGTGCAGATCGACACGACTTCGTCGAAGTTATCCTTGGTGGAGCAGGATGAGCAATTCTATTTCAAGGAAGAGTTTTATCAGGAATTGGAACAGATTGGATATGAGAACATTATTGAGGAGCGCTGGCACCTTTACCAATATAAAAGTGAACCGGGCCGATTTAACGTTGATCTGATCGGCGGATATTCCTATCAGCAGCATGCCAACGGTCTGTTCACCAAAACCACCTCTAACGGTTTAGGAGCGTATGGATATCTCGGAGAAGATTTTGGTGTTAATTTTATGTTTCGTGATAATGCGGAATCCGGGTCATTCATGAGTACAACGTATCCGTTATCGTCAAAACCTACGCAGGTTCTTTCAAAAACCACCGGTTCATTCATCAACTACAGTGTCATCGATGCCCAGGTAAACATGGATATAGGGTTTACAACTCTGTCTGCCGAAAAAATGCATAATGTATGGGGGGCAGGAGAACGCGGAAATTTGATTCTTTCGGATAAAGCACCTTCGTTTCCCCAAATCAAGCTCCGGGCAAGGCTTGGGGCAAATGTCGATTTCACATATTTGCATGGATGGCTCTATTCCGATATCATCGACTCGCTTCGTTCCTTCCAATCTCCGGATGTTTCAGGTTTTACCGGATTTCGGCGTGTGAACAGACAAAAATATATAGCCGCACACATCCTTGAGTTTACGCCGTGGGATGGAATTGATCTGGCGGTCGGCGAGTCACAGATTTATGGCAGCCGGAGTCCGGAATTGTTATATATGATTCCCGTGATGTTTTTTAAAGCGGCGGAGCATTGGATGTTGGATACGGATAATTCTCAAATTTTCTTTACAGCCGACATCAACATCTTCAAAAATCAAAACTACTATCTTTCACTGTTTTTAGATGAATTTTCTACGGAGGAGTTTACCAGAGATGACCGCCAGCGAAATCAACTCGGATTTACCGTCGGAACGTCATTGTATGATATTATTCTGCCAGATACGAAAATTAATATTGAATATACAAGAACAAATCCGTGGGTGTACAATCACCGGTTTCCGGATGCGACCTTTCAAAGTCATAAAATAAATCTTGGTCATTGGATAGGTCAGAACGCTGATCTTTTTTCAGTCAACATTTCATATCGGCCGATTCGATCGTTGGTCGCGGGAGTTAGCTTTGAATCATTGCGAAAAGGTGGGAAAGACTCCACGAAGCTTCAATACGTACTGCCGACGCCGGAATTTCTTTATAGTCCATTAACAAAACGGCAAACCTTAGGTCTTTTTGGAAGTTATGAACCGTTCAGGGATGTCTTTTTCGACTTCCGTATCTTACGAACCCGCTATACCTCGGAAATTACCGCAAAAAGTTTTTCGTATGTCAACAATCGCAACGAGTATATTCTCTCCCCCGAATATTCCGGTAAATGGGACATTCTGGTCGCCATGAGATATAATTTTGATTGATGTTAAACTTCGCGGTGTTTTTCTTGTCAAATTGGCACATTCTGAATGAACCAATCCGAAGAACAACAACTTATCGACGATTTTAAGAAAGGTGACGAGCAGGCTTTCAATGCGATAGTTCTTCAGTTCAAAGAAAAAATTTACTGGATAGTTCGAAGGATGATTCCGGATCATGACGAAGCGGATGATATTACGCAGAATGTTTTTATTAAAGTATACCATTCGCTCCACTCGTTTAAAGGCGATTCAAGTTTATATACGTGGATTTACAGAATAGCAATAAATATCTCGCTCAACGAGATTCGTCGGAAGAAAATCCGAAAAACGTTCTCATTAAATGAAGAAGTCCATCAAGTGCGTTCTCAGGATGACCATCCTTTGGACCTGATGGAGCGTGAAGAGCGAACAGGTCTGATCAAAGAAGCGATCGAACGGCTGCCGGAAAAACAGAAAAAAGTCTTTCTCCTCCGGTATTATGAAGAGCTTCCGTACGAAGAGATTGCGAAAATTCTTAAGACAAGCGTCGGCGGCTTAAAAGCAAATTATTTCCACGCCGTGAAAAAAATCGGAGAATATCTAAAACATGAACGGTAATGATCGAAAAGAATTACTGATAGATTATGCTGAACGAACGCTTCCAAAAGAACAATGGAAGGAAGTCGAGAGCATCATTGACGCTCATTCCGCGTCACGGTCCGATGCCGATGATCTGCGTGCCGCATTTGAGGCGCTGCAGCAGCTTCCTAATGAAGCGGTACCTGACCATTATTTTTCAAACTTTCTTCCTCGTTTGCGTTCCAGAATTGATCGGGGCGACCGATACCGGGTGTTTTCAATCCCGCGTTTTGCAGATTCGTTTTTAGGTCCCGGTCTTGCAACAGCTGTTGTTTTGGCTATGGTGACTCTGTTTGTGACATTTTCTCCCGATTCTGAATTGTCGCCGCTCTATCAATTCATACGGGAAGCCGAGCCGAATGAAATCACTTTTGTTATATCCGAACTTCCCGTGGTGGGCACTGTGCCATCGGAATATGTGACGGTTCCGTCGCTGGATGCGGAATATTTTGAAATTGATGCAATCTCGATACAATCAGAAAAAGAAATGATCGCTTCGTTGGATGAAACGGAGTTATCCATGGTGCTCGACCGATTGCAAACTAATGTTACCCGATAGGAGCCGATATGAAAATTACTGTTATCATTCTTTCGATGTACTTGGGACTCTCCCTGCCTTTAGATGCTCAGCCCAAGGAACATACTAGCCGCCGCAATCAACCGGCAATGGAACGGCTTGAACGGTATAAAAAGATTCGAATGATAGAAACGCTGCAACTGGATGAAGAGACCGGCATAAAGCTGGTGAATCGGTACAACAGTCACCGAGAATCAGTGAAAGCACTTGAGGAAGAGCGATCTGCAAAGATTGATAAACTTCAGGAGTTGACTCGCACACAATCAAAGGATGGGGAATATGCTCAGGC
>CAZQSI010000015.1:3512-27170 GCA_964596155.1 uncultured Chitinophagaceae bacterium | reverse complement strand
CCTTTTGTTTTTTTGCATCTTCATCCAATTAGATATATATTTTTATATGATTCATGGAAATAATACTATTTACCTTGATCACAGCGCCACCACTCCGCTGGATCCTGCCGTTGCCGATGTGATAGCGTCTCACATGAAATCGACATTCGGCAATGCGTCATCGCTGCATTCCTTCGGCCGATTGTCCAAGGTGATTCTTGAAGAAAGCAGGGAATCGATCGCCGGATTGATCGGAGCGGAATCCTCAGAGATTTTTTTTACTTCGGGCGGCACGGAATCGGACAATCAGGCATTGATTGGTGCTGCATTCCATCACCGTAAAACCAATGGGAAGAACCGTGTTCTTATTTCTTCAATAGAACACCACGCAGTGCTTGATGCTGCGAACTATCTAAAGGAATCTGGATTTATCATCGACGTTATTCCGGTAGACGCTGCCGGAGTTGTCAACCCTTCCGACATTGAAAAGATGATGACGGATTCAACGGCCATAGTTTCCGTCATGCATGCGAATAATGAAACAGGAGCAGTTCAGCCGATTGCAGCAATAGCGGAAATAACAAAGAAAAGTAGAGTGCCGTTTCATTCGGACGCAGTTCAAACATTCGGTAAAATTCCGATTGATGTCAATGCATTGGGAGTTGATCTGTTAGCCATCTCTGCACATAAGATCAACGGACCCAAAGGCATTGGGGCCATCTACATCCGAAAGGGAACCGGCCTTGATCCCATATTATTTGGCGGAGCGCAGGAACGGAAAATGAGACCCGGCACGGAAAATATTCCATTAATTGCCGGATTTGCAAAGGCATCGGTATTGGCAGAGGAAAACCGTGAAACTCTCTATCGGTCAGCTGAGAAATTTTATTTAACATTGAAGAAAAACATTCAGGAACAGCTTGATGGCATCATTTTCAATTCCGGAGCAGCAGTAACATTGCCGCATATTTGCAGTGTTTCGCTAGATTCGGACCATTATGGAAGCGGCACCGACTCGCTGTTGATCACGATGGATCTTCATGGGATTGCAGTGTCGAGCGGATCGGCATGCACGTCCGGCAGTGTTCAACCGTCGCATGTTCTGCTGGCGATGGGAAGAAATCGAGCCACCACCGAGGCAACGGTTCGTTTTTCATTTGGAAAATTCACAACGATTGATGAAGTTACGAAAGCGGGAGAAATCTTTTGTTCCATTGTCCGATCTATCCCCAAAAAAGAAAAACATTAAAAAAGGAAATAGTATGAGAATGACGTCAATCCTTTCGATCATCTGTTTGGCCATTTTGGTCGGATGTGCTGATTCGGAGGACAATGCCTCATCAAACATGAGAAAAGGTGATGAATTTTTAGCAAAAGGAGAGTTCGAAATTGCTGAATATTACTACGATAAGATTCCGGAAGAAAGTGTATTGTATAAAATGGCTCTGCGCAAAAAGCAGGAGATCGTGAAAAGAACGGAAGTAGAGGAAAAAGAATCAAGCACATTGCCTGCCGTTCAAGTGATCAGTCATTCATTTAAAGTCAATGCAGGAAAGCTCCCCGTGCATAAGGTCACGATTGCCAATAACACGGATAAACGGCTTCAAATGGTCGATCTGGACTTTACCTATCTCGACGCGTCCGGCGGGGAAGTGAAGAAAATGACTTCAAACGTTATGGTCAATTTGGCAGGAGGGGATCAAAAAGAATTATCGAATATTTCGCCCGGAATGATTTCAGAAAAGTTTACCAAGGTGCGCGTGTCGATAAGCCGGACAATGTTTTTTTAACGTCCTGTCTCAAATTCTCGAAACACAATACCATACCGTAATCCGCGAGTGCTGACAACAATCTGCTCCAGCGAGAATTGTTCCATATACCCTATCAATATCATCATTCCAGCGACAATAATGTCCGACCGGCCGTGATCAATTTGAGGAATTGATTGAATCTGGGTGATCGTCTTATCTTTTACGGATCTAAACATTGAGCATACATCGTTGTAATGCAATGCATATCCGTTAATCTTATCACGTTGAAACGACGGCAGCTGCTGGTGGAGAGAAGCAAGCGTAGTTAGAGTTCCCGCAACGCCGACGGGATACGATTCTTTGATCTGTTTGAGTGCTATTGTTTTTAACTGAGCAGCGATAAATTCCCGTGCTTCAATTAGAGAAGACGTATCGGGCGGTGATCCTTTCAGGATTCGTTCGGTGATGCGGACTGCTCCGATATCGATGCTTACCGATTCATGAACTTTTTCGGAGTTACCGACAATTATTTCCGTGCTTCCGCCGCCGATATCAAGAAGCGAGAAGAGATCCGAGTGTTTTCTGAAATCCGAGATTCCGCCGAGATAAGACCAGCGAGCCTCTTCCTCGCCTGTCAGGATTTCAATCCTGATGCCTGTTTCTCTCTCAACTGTTTCAATGAACTCGATGCTGTTGGAAGCATCCCGCACTGCACTGGTACCAACCGCGCGGATCATGTCTACATGAAATTGATCGCACGTCCGCCGGTATTGGTTGAGAAATCCACAGACTCTGATAATTGTTTCTTTCGCTATTTTTCTTTCGGCATCGACTCCTTTTCCGAGCCGTGCGATGACCTGTTCATCGTGAAGAATCTCTGTAATCGTTCCGGAATCCGCTTCAACAATCAACAGCAGAAGAGTATTGGTGCCGATATCAATCGTCGCAATTCTCATGGTTTTTCGGCTGTAATCCCAATCCAATCATTTTCCTGAAGGATGCTTCTGATTTTCATCTTCCGTTCGGTCAGGGCTTCTTCGACGGCGGAGCGGTCCGCAGTAAGCAGACCGGCAAAGAGGATGGTTCCTCCCGCACTGAGTTTTGCTGTCATCTCGTCCATCAATTCGATGATTGTACTTCTGATGATGTTTGCAAAAATAAATTCAAATTCAGATTCAATAACAGTTTCCAGCGAACCTATTCTGATCTCAACTCTGTCCTGAACGGCATTTTTATTAATATTCTCAATTCCGTTTGCCAGCGACAATTCGTCCACATCGATGGCAATTGCATGCCGTGCTCCGAGAAGGACGGCTGCAATTGCGAGAATTCCCGTTCCTGTGCCGACATCCAGGACTCGGGCACCGGTAAGCGGGAGCCGTTCCATCATTCTGATCATTAATCGCGTTGATTCATGATATCCGGTGCCGAATGTCATTTTTGGATCGATGGTGATGATGACAGCATCTTCACGATGGACAGGGTGCCAGGAGGGTGTGATGATAATCTTTTCCGTAACTTCGATCGGCTGGATAGATTGTTCCCACTCTTCGTTCCAGTTTTTTTGCTCTATTTCGGCAGTGCGTATATGACTGATACCGCTAAGATTGTATTGTTCGGAAACCGATTGAATAATTGCGTCGATAGTATCAACAAGTTTTTCTTTTCTAATAAAGCAATGCAGACCTTGATCGTCATCCTGAAACCCTTCAAAGGAATATTCAGTAAGTGCCATTGCAAGAATTTCTTTCATTTCATCATTGTCAGGCAGGGAAAGATAAATGTCGAGATACTGAATATTCATACGGAGATTTTAGTCATTCGTATCGTTGATCAACGGAGTTTTGTGTAGATCACGGCGGAGAGCACTTTGCCGACTGCTTCCAAACTTTCGGGACTGCACTTGTCGGGGGTATCCTGGTGTGTATGCCAATAAGGATATTGGAAATCAATGATGTTGATTGTGGGAATTCCTGCTTCGTTCAGCGGCAGATGATCGTCTGACACAGCTTCTCCGGGGACTCTGATAAATTGCGTCACTCTCAGCTCCTCTGCTGTCGACCAGACGGTTTCCATCAGCTGAGGAGCGAATTGCATTGAATGTTGTTCCAGAGGAATTTGCAGGTCTCTGTCGCCGATCATATCGAGAAGAATTCCATATTGCGGAGCATACGTTTGCTTTTTTGTCCTGGCAAAATGTTTCGCCCCGAGAAAATATAATTCATTGTTCCCGTCTCTTTGCGAATCTCCGTAATCTTCACCGTCGGTCAGCAGAATATCAACTCCTATGGGAGGAGGATTTTCCTTGAACATTCGAGCGAGTTCAAGAAGCACGGCAACACCGCTGGCTCCGTCGTTTGCTCCTATGATTGGAAGCTGTCGCATTTCAGGATTCGAATCTTCTTCCGCCCGAGGTCTCGTATCCCAGTGAGCGATGAGCAAAATCCGCCTTTCCATTTCGGGATTAAATTGCGCAAAGACGTTTGATAAAAAAATCGTTTCGTTGTACCCCTTATGGGAAAATTTTTGTAGAATGACGCTCTGTGCACTTTTTTTGAGTTCTTTCTCAAGAAAGTTAAGGCAATTGGTGTGTCCTGCCGAGTTAGGGTGACGCGGCCCGAAGTTGGTCTGAGCTTTTAGATATTCGTATGCTCGTTCACCGCTAAATGCCGGAAATTGTTTTTCCATTTTCGTCCCAGTCTGTGGCATGGAGTGCTGCTCTTGTCCGCTCTTTTGATCGCATGACCAAAAAGAGAATGAAAGGGGTACGATTAATATGTAAAGACATTGTCTGAAGTTTACAAGTGATACATTAAGCATCGTGCTAAATTCTCATTGGTAATAAGAGTTTGATTTGGTATTTTATCAATGAATATAATAAATATAACTCTAAATGCCTTTACGAAAAGCTGTATACTGGACCATATTTTGGATAGTGCTATCGCTGTCATTCAACGTCCTGATCTATTTCGTGGAAGGTCCTCAAAAAGCTCTCGAATTTCTTACCGGTTACATCATTGAAAAATCTCTGTCTATTGATAATTTGTTCGTCTTCCTAATTGTATTTACGATTTTTGGAGTTGAACTGAAAGATCAACGACGGGTCCTAAATTACGGAATTGTCGGCGTGATTGTTCTCCGTGGGATTCTGATTATTCTCGGCACCACATTGGTTGCCCAGTTTCACTGGATCCTCTATTTTTTCGGACTGATGCTGATCTATGCCGGATACAGGGTAATGTTTGGCGAGGGTGCAAAAGTCGATCCGGATAAAAATATCGCAGTTCGGTTATTCAGGAAAGTAATGCCTGTGGACAATCAATATCACGGGCATAGGTTCTTCATCAAGAAGGAAAACATCACGTTTGCAACACCTCTTTTTGTCTGTTTATTAGTTATAGAAACTACCGATGTCGTCTTCGCTATTGATTCAATCCCTGCTATTTTTGCCATAACGACGGATCCATTCATAGTTTTGACTTCCAATTTGATGGCAGTGCTAGGGCTGCGATCTATGTATTTCGTGCTCGCTGAAATCCATTCTTCTTTCATATATGTTAAATATGGAGTTGGGATTGTTTTGTCATACGTTGGTTTAAAGATGTTGCTAATGGATGTTTATAAAATAGAAACAATCGTTTCCCTTTCAATAATCCTCGTAATTCTCTCAATTTCAGTGTTTCTCTCGTATCTCAAAAATCGTTACCCATCTCAATAAGCATTAGAGTAAATTAATTTGCCTCGTATGTGTACAAATGGCTATCTTTAGCAATCAAAATAAGGTAGTGATTGTCCTATATCTGTTTTGATAAAAACACCTTCAGAAGATAGAAGGTATTTTTTAACAATTTGAGGAAATGATGAGAAAGATTCTATTCAACGCTTTTTGGTTTGTGCCGATCATGATATTTGGATGTTTTGACGGCAGTTTCACCGAAAAGTCTGATAAAATCTTTATTCAGGATGAAATTCGAACGAAACTTGATCAAAAATCCTTAATAATACTGAATAAATACGGCAAAACGATAAAATATTACTCTGATAGATATGGTGTCGATTGGCGGCTTGTTGTTGCGGTAATGAAGGTAGAATCCCGATTCGACCACAGCGCCGAAAGCCACCGTGGAGCTAGAGGTTTTATGCAGATTATGCCGACAACACAAAACGAAATAGCAGAAAAAATAGGTGTGGAATCTGAAGTTTTCGATGATCCGCACGGCAATATACGGGGAGGAGTTTTTTACCTTTCCAGGTTATATAAACAGCTTGACAACGGTAAACTGACAGAAGAAAACCACTTAAAACTTACACTTGCAGCCTATAATGCCGGTCCGGGAAGGATCAGCGATGCAAAAAAAATGGCTGAATATGTAAATGACGATCCAAATGAGTGGAAGTCAATAAAAAACTCTCTTTCCTTGCTTTCGAAAAAATACTCATCGCTGCACCGATTCGTGTGGGAAGAACATAAACCGACGAATGGATATTTCAAGGGATGGAGGGAAACGTCCAATTATGTTGAATCTGTAATGAAATATTACGGTGAGTATAAAAAAGCCTTTGAAAAACAAGCATAATTTGATCAAGAAACAAATGAAAAAAGGGATGCAGATGCATCCCTTTTTTATTGCAAAACAGTGAATTTTATATATTACGGCAACAGAACTGCAGCAGAAATTACCGTCGTCCACTTTCCGTCTTTGTCACCCTCAGCTGATTGAGTGACATTGAATGTTTTCAGAATCTTACCGCTCATTTTAAAGTGTTTTTCCCTCTCATCCCACGCAACATTGGGGTCAAAATCAAGCCCAAGTGTGGTAGCGAGCATTGTAGCGGCCAAATCCTCAGCATATTCGCCAGCTTTTTCTTCCGTTTCACCGAATGGATGGTGTTCGGAGAGGTATCCGTATTGAGAATCATCGGCTGCCATCGCGACTCCTATTGAAGAGGCAACGAGACGATTCGGTTCATTTGTGGCATTCCTGGCCATAACGCAAAACGTTACAAGTCCCGGTTCGAGCAGTTTTAATCCTTCTGCAACCGGAATTCTCTTGCATTTCGGGGGATAGATACTTGAAACGGTGACCAGGTTGCATTTTTCAATGCCGGCGTTGCGCAACGCCAATTCGAATGACTGAAGGTAATCTTTGTGTCTGCCGACACCTTTGGTAAAAAACATTTTTGCAGGGACGAATGACAACTGCTCATCTCCTTTAGCTGTTGGTGAGAAAAATAATTAAGGAATCTTTGATTTATAATATTTCGTTTTCATAGATCGTCAGAAGTCGTAAGAGAAGTGATCATTTGAGTGACGCTAAATATAAGGATACTTCCAAACATTGCAAATAAAAATATTGTTAAAATTCTTTCAGGATCAGGAAGGAATGATTTTCAGGAATTTTCTCTTACCGACTTTGATAATCATCGGCTGAACGAACGTGACGTCCTGTTTGGTGTCCGACACCTTTTCACCGTTGATCGTCACCCCGCCTTGCTCGATCAATCGCCGAGCTTCTCCCTTTGAAGGGACCATGGTTGTTTCCGTGAGGAGCTGAAGAATATTGACGGACGATCCGATGGTGCCGTATTGAAGTTCTTCAATCTCGTCGGGAACATCTTTCTTGACGAAAATTCTGTCGAATTCCTCTTCGGCGGCAATGGCCGATGCTTCGTCATGATACAGAGCGACAATTTCCCTGGCGAGCCGTCGTTTCATATCCCGCGGTTTGGAATCGATGGACGCTTTTATCTCCGTAAGTTCCGATGCCGGGACGTTGGTTGCCAAAACGAAAAAATCGTACATCAGCCGGTCGGGAATGGATAGTGTTTTCCCAAAAATCTCTTTGGGAGATTCACTGATGCCGATATAATTATCCAATGATTTGCTCATCTTTTCCACTCCGTCCGTTCCGGGCAAAATCGGCATTGTGATAATCACCTGAGGCGGTTTCCCAAATTCTCGTTGGATGGCGCGACCGACAAGAAGATTGAATTTTTGATCCGTTCCGCCGAGTTCCACGTCTGATTCTATGGCGACGGAATCCATGGCTTGTGCGAGAGGATAAAGTAATTCATGGAGGGAAATCGGTTCTTCTTTATCGAACCGGGCATTGAAATCTTCGCGCTCCAGCATCTGTGATACAGTATATTTTCCGGCAAGACCGATGACATCAGCGAACGTCATCTTTCCCAGCCAGTCCGAATTATAGACCATCGTGACATTCTTTTCGGAGAGAATTTTGCGTGCCTGCACAAAATAACTTTCTCCGTTTTTGCGAGTCTCTTCAATCGAGAGGGAAGGGCGCGTTTTGCTCTTCCCCGATGGATCGCCGATCATTCCGGTGAAGTCGCCGACAATTAATATTGCCGTATGCCCCAAATCCTGAAATTGGCGGAGTTTACGAAGCACGACGGAATGACCCAAATGGAGATCGGGACGGCTCGGATCACAGCCAAGTTTGATATTGAGAGGTTTTTTGCTCTTAATCGACTGTTCGATTTTTTGTGCAAGATCGGATTCGGGGATAATTTCCGAGACACCCCGTTTGATCAGATCCATTTGCTCATTCAGCGGAGGAAAATGCATTGTGCAGGAGTTAGTTAAGTGAATAATGTTCGATTATTGATTTCGGCGTAATTCGCGTTCCACGTCCCGCGCTTTGATTGAATCCCGTTTGTCATGCAGCTTTTTCCCTTTACCGACTCCCAATTCAACTTTTGCCATTCCTTTTTTGAAGTAGAGTTTCAGCGGGATGAGCGATAAACCTTTTTCATTGGCTTTGGAGTATAACTTGACAATCTCGCTTTTATGCAGCAACAGCTTTCGGGTCCGTACCGGGTCGTGATTAAACTGATTGGCTTGTTCGTAAGGACTGATGTGCATATTCAAAAGCCACACCTCTCCGTTTTTTACCAGTGCATAACTGTCCTGCAAATTGGCTTTTCCGGCACGGAGGGATTTTACTTCTGAGCCGGTGAGCACAATGCCGGCTTCGAACGAGTCGAGAATTTCATACTCGAATCGTGCGCGGCGATTGGAGATACTCACTCGTTCACTGTTCTGTTTTTCCATTGGATTCTGATTGAAATTAATCAAAAAGTGTTGATATAACAAGAAAACTTCTCAATAGAACACTTGCACCGTCGCCTATCTTCTTTTATCTTGTAGCATCTTTTCATTGTTGTTGCGTTCATCCTATTGTTCAATGACCCATACCGAATCTATTCTCATTCTCGATTTCGGATCCCAATTTACTCAGTTGATCGCCCGACGCATCCGCGAGATCAATGTCTATTGCGAGATCCATCCGTTTAACGTTCCGTTCGAAAAAATTGAATCGTTTAATGCACGCGGCATCATCCTCTCCGGCGGACCGTCCAGCGTTTACGGAAAGGATGCGCCGATCCCCGACAGCAGAATTTATGACCTGGGAGTTCCCGTTCTCGGCATTTGTTACGGGCTTCAATTGATTTCCATCCACCACGGCGGAGAGGTTAACAAAGCTCCGCGGAGGGAATTCGGAAGGGCGAAGTTGTTTATTGATGAGCACTCGGACATCTTCAACGGACTCGGTCCGTCGACCGATGTGTGGATGAGTCACGGCGATGAAGTGACGGCAATGCCGAAGGGATTCGAGAAGATCGCACATTCCGAGAATGCCGGAATTTGTGCCGTCCGCAACGACGTTAAAAAAATTTACGGAATTCAATTCCATCCCGAAGTGGTCCATACCGCCGAAGGAAAAAAAATCTTATCTAACTTCGTCAAGAATATTTGCCGGTGCACCGGAAACTGGAACGCTGAATCCTTCATCGAGCGTTCGATTGAGGATATCCGATCCATTGTCGGCAAGAAAAAAGTGCTCTGCGCATTAAGCGGCGGAGTCGATTCATCGGTCGCCGCGGTGCTGCTGCACAAAGCGATCGGCGACCAATTATTCTGCATTCATATCGATAACGGGTTGATGCGGCGGGGGGAAAGCGAGCAGGTAGTCCGGACATTCCGCGATCAGTATCATATCACGCTGGATTTTGTCGACGGCACCGAACAGTTTCTTTCGCTTTTGGACGGCATCACCGATCCGGAGAAAAAGCGGAAGGCGATCGGAAAGGCATTTATCGACATATTTGAAACAGAAGCAAAGAAAGTGGACGGTGCGGAATTTCTCGCACAAGGTACATTATATCCGGACGTCATTGAATCGGTCTCATTTAAAGGTCCGTCGCAAACCATCAAATCGCATCATAACGTCGGAGGACTGCCGGAAAAAATGAATCTGGCGTTGCTGGAACCGTTCAGGGAACTTTTCAAAGATGAAGTGCGGAATGTGGGGCGAACGCTCGGACTTCCTGATACGTTGATTGACCGTCATCCATTTCCGGGACCGGGACTTGCGATTCGAATTCTCGGCGAAGTCACGAAAGAACGGCTCGAAATTCTTCGCAGTGCTGATGAAATATTCATTGCCGAATTGCATGCAAAAGGACTTTATCAATCAGTCTGGCAGGCATTTGCCGTTCTTCTGCCGGTTCAGTCCGTAGGCGTGATGGGAGACGAGCGGACATACGAAAACACGCTGGCAATCCGTGCGGTGACCAGCGTCGACGGGATGACAGCGGACTGGGCGCATCTACCGTATGATTTTCTGTCAGTTTTATCCAACCGCATTATCAACGAAGTGCGGGGGATCAACCGCGTTGTGTACGACATTAGTTCAAAACCGCCGGCAACTATCGAGTGGGAATAATTTACCGTCATGATAGAACTTAATCACCTCAGAAAAACCTTCGGCTCGTTTGTTGCCGTTGATGATGTTTCTCTGTCAATTCCATCGGGAGAATTTTTCGGATTCCTGGGACCGAACGGCGCCGGAAAAACGACAACCATAAAAATGATGACCGGGCTATTTACGCCGACGTCCGGATCCATCATTATTAACGGATTTAACATTGCCACTCATCCGCAGGAAGCGAAAGCCACCTTCGGATACATTCCGGATCACCCGTACCTCTACGACAAGCTGACCGGCCGTGAATTTATCTACTACACCGGCGGTTTGTATAAAATGAACAAAAGCGACCTGAAGGAAAATGTGGAACGGGTGATCGATCTGCTGGAACTTGCCAGTTGGGTCGATAAAAAAACGGAGGATTATTCGCAGGGTATGAGACAGCGGGTGACGTTTGCAGCGGCATTTGTTCACAATCCCAAAACAATTATCATCGACGAACCGATGGTAGGATTGGATCCCCGCAGTGCGCGGATCGTAAAAAATTCATTAAAACTCCAGGCAAAGGCGGGAGCATCAATATTCATGTCGACGCACATCCTCGAAATGGCGGAAGAATTGTGCGACAGGATCGGCATTATTCACAACAGCAAAATTATTTTTCTAGATACACGAGAAAATCTCCATCATCACAAAACAAAGTACGACGGAAATCTTGAAGCAGTTTTTCTTACACTAACGAGAGAAGAGAACGAATGAATCTATTCAACAAATTCCTCAAATTGATCGAGCGGTCCGGGAATGCCCTGCCGCATCCCGTTTCCATCTTTGCGATCCTCGCCGGCATCGTCATTCTTCTTTCAGCCGTCGGAAGCTGGATGAATCTTTCGGTTATTCATCCGGGAAACGGAAAATTGATCTATGTCGTAAATTTATTTTCCGTTGAAGGATTGCACAGAATTCTTACCGGAACCGTGACAAACTTTACAGGATTTGCGCCGTTGGGAACGGTTCTTGTTGCAATGATCGGAATCGGTATAGCCGAATACAGCGGACTGATCAGCGCGCTCATGCGGCTGTTGGTTCTTTCCGCGCCGAAAGGATTACTGACGGGAACCATTGTGTTTTCAGGCGTTCTCTCGAATGTGGCGAGTGAGATCGGATACGTGCTTCTCGTTCCTCTCGCAGCAATTATATTTTTGGCGGCCGGCAGAAATCCTCTCGCAGGATTGGCCGCGGCATTTGCAGGTGTGTCGGGAGGATACAGCGCAAATTTGCTTCTCGGCACCGTAGATCCGCTCTTATCCGGACTTTCAACCGAAGCGGCAAGGATCATTGATCCGACCTACAACGTTAATCCGGCGGCGAATTTTTATTTCATGTTTGTCTCCACATTTTTAATCACTATCGTCGGGACGCTTGTGACGGAAAAAATTGTGATACCCCGGCTCGGAAAATATACCGGTGATGAACAGCCCGAAAAACTTACATCAATTACTCCATTGGAAAAACGGGGCTTAATCTATGCCTTGATATCCTCCGTTCTGCTGACGGTGGTGATCCTCTTCGGTCTTGTTCCTGAGTTCGGATTTCTCCGCGGCACGGACGGTGATCTGCTCCACTCGCCGTTTATGTCCGGAATCGTCACATTCATATTTTTCAGCGCGTTTGTTGTCGGTATAGCCTATGGAGTTGGTGCTGAAACCATCAAGCGTGATGCAGATGTCGTAAAAGGAATGGGGAAATCAATTGAAACACTCGGCAGTTATATCGTGATCGTCTTTTTTGCCGCCCAGTTTGTGGCATATTTCAATTGGACCAATCTTGGATTGATTCTCGCCGTTAAAGGTGCCGAAGGTCTGAAGATGCTCTCCCTGGGAGCCATTCCGTTGATGATTGCATTTATTTTAATCTCGGCGTTGACGAACATGCTGATGGGAAGCGCCTCTGCAAAATGGGCGCTTATGGCTCCCGTATTTATCCCGATGTTCATGCTGCTGGGATATACGCCCGAATTTACCCAGAACGCGTACAGGATCGGAGACAGCGTTACGAACATCATTTCACCGACAATGTCATACTTTGCGTATATCATTGCTTTAGTGCAGCGGTACGACAAGGAATCGGGGATGGGGACGCTCATTGCGATGATGATGCCGTACACAATTTTCTTTATGATTAGCTGGATATTGCTTTTCATCGTTTTCATTATTTTTAACATTCCCGTCGGACCGGGATCAGCGCTCTATCTGAATATATGACCGCACTGCTTCATATTTTGTGGTACAAAAATCTGATGTTCTGGAAAGTATCGACGAAACAGGACTTCGGCACAGTCGTTCGAAATGTCGGATCGTTTATTGTCTTCGGTTCGTTTGCAGTCGGTGCATTTTTTTTCTCCAACTTCATTACGGCATATTTGCTGGAGAATGTCAAAATCGGATTGTTTCTGTTTCACCGGTTTATCGGCATGCTGCTCTTTGTTTTTTTTATAACGATCAATCTCGGGAATATGGTCGTTTCATTCTCCACGCTGTACCGGACGCCGGAAGTGGAATTTTTGCTCAGCACGCCGGTTTCCTATCTGAACATTTTCGTCATAAAATTTCTGGACAACTTTTTCTACAGTTCGGGAACATTGTTTCTCGTCGGTTTCTCCGTACTGCTGGGATACGGAGTCTATTTTGAACTTCCGTGGCATTTTTACATTCTGATGATGTTCGGAATTCTCATTCCGTTTATGTTCCTTGCGGCATGTGCCGCCGTCATTGTGCTTCTCGTGATGATGAAACTGGCGTCGAAGATTAATTTCAGAATTTTGACGGCGGGCATCATCGCGCTCTATATCAGTCAGGTATACCTTTATTTTGCGGTGTCGAGTCCGGTGCACCTTGTCCGCGAAGTCATGAAATATTACCCGTATGTCGATTTGTACTTCGGATCGCTCGACCCGATGTTGGTGAAGCTGCTGCCGAATTTCTGGGTCTCGGAAATTCTTTATTTTTATGTGACGAATAACGTTACGGCAGTCACAGGATATTCGGTCATGCTCGTACTCATCACGATTGGAGCGTTTATCTTTGCTCTTGCAATGGCAAACGCATTTTTCTATTCGACATGGATCACTTCACTGTCGTTGAAATCACTGACCATGAGGTCCATCGAAATTAAAAATTCGATCTTTAGTTTTGATAAACAGTCGATTTGGCCGCCGCAGATAGAATCGCTGCTGAAGAAGGAATTTTGGCAATTTCTTCGAGATCCGAGTCAATGGATACATTTTGTCGTTATGATGGCGCTGCTCGTGATTTTTTTGTCGAGCGTAAGCACATTAAACATAAAACTGGAAACACCGGAATTGAAAGCGGTGGTGTATTTAGTGGTGTTTATCTTCAACATTTTCCTGATCAATTCACTGGCGCTCCGTTTCGGTTTTCCGATGATCAGTCTTGAAGGAAACGCCTATTGGGCTGTCCGCAGTGCACCCATTTCGGCCGCGACCGTGTACTGGATAAAATTTTTTCTTGTGATGAGCATTCTTGGAGTCCTGAGCGTGTTGATCGCCTGGCTTTCTAATTTTCCGTATCTTTACGTGCATCAAGTGGTCGGTGAACGACCTTGGAATGTGGAATATGTTGTTCCGCAATTTCCTGTGAAAGTGCTTGCATATTTTTCCATGATAGCAACTCCAATCATAACGGTAACGCTGGTGAGTATGAACTTCGGCCTGGGGGCCTTGTATGCGAATTTTACCGAAAAAAATGCGATCCGAATCGCATCGTCCCAAGGTGCAACAATGACTTTTCTGTTGAGCGGAGTCTATTTGGTGTTCCTTCTTGCAATCTATTATTTTCCCGCCACAATGCTCTTTACAGCGGAAATGAATGAATTGCCGGTGCAATGGTCCACACTTCGCATCGTTTTCTTGTCGATGGTGCTGCCATCAATCATTATCACGGTCGTTTCTCATTATCTCGGAATCCGGTCGTTGCGGAGGGATTACTGATGAAAAGGATCCTTCTCATCGTTTGTATGGCTTCACCGTTGTTGACGGCTCAGGATGTCGAGGTGTATTTCAGCCAGACTGCGGAAGAATATTTTTTACTTGGAATGCGGCAATATTCTCAAAAAGACTTTAAGCCTGCATTGACATCCTTCCAGCGGTCGATTGCCTCTATGCCGAATAACCACCGCATCACTGCTGCCTTAATGATGAGTGCGAAATCGCAATTTGCCCTCCGCAATTATCAAGATGCCATTGCGCTGTGTGAAACAATGCTCGAACGGTATCCCTCCACCCGGTACCGTGAAGATGTATATTTTACACGCGGAATGTGTTTCTATAATCTCGGTAATTATCAAATGACGTTCGACGATATGATCCGGACCTATGCAATTGCCGAACAGCGGCTGAACAGGGAGCATTCCTATAAAGTAATCGACCATATTGCATCGGAATTTCTGGATGTCGAGGAAATAGACTCGCTTATTGTCCGGACGTCGGACAAGGATATTGATCAGCTGCTTCTTGTTACTCTGGCCGAAAAATATTTTCAAAACGGATCCATCGAGGAGTCAAAGTCGACGCTGGAGCGGATTGAATTTGCGGATGCCGAACTGAGCATTCAATTCAGAATGAATAAACTGCTCTCTCGGATTGAAAAAGGAAATCTTGTTCGTATCGGCGTTCTTCTGCCGCTGCAACTTTCCATACAGGGCGATTCACGGGAGAAAAAGGTCGTCAGCGAAATATTGGAAGGCATCCAGCTTGCGGTAAGTGACTATGAAGAGAGAAGCAACGAAGGGGAAGTTTCGATCGAGCTGGATGTGCGGGATTCAAAAAAAGATTCTGCAGAAATATATTCCATTCTTACCGAATGGGCGGAGGACAGCACCATTGCGGGAATTATCGGTCCGGTCTTCAGTGCGGAAACAATTGTTGCGGCAGCATTGGCGCAGGAATATGAGATTCCCATCATTACGCCGACAGCGACCGACGAAGGCATTTCGGGGATCGGTCCGTTTGTCTTTCAGGCGAATTCAACAAACGGCGCCAAAGGAAAAACATTGGCACATTATGCGGTGAAAGAACTTGGCGCCAAAACCATCGCGGTGCTCGCATCCGCCGCTCAGGCGCCCTCAATACAGGCCGATTCATTCATCGTGGAAGCAAAACGACTGGGTGCAACAATTGTCACCGACAGACGATTTCAGCGGGGAGAATCCGATCTACGGCTCTATGTACGGGCGATCCGTCAGGAAGCGTCATTATTGCGACCGGATGTCATCGTTCCGCTGAGAGGTAAAACAAATGTCGGAGAAATTACGCGAAAGTTGGCTTCGATCGGAATTCGATTTTCTTACATCGATTCAATTATCGCCGTTGGTGGTGTGTTTAACTTTACTCTCTTCTTTGGTGACAGTGCGCAGCGAATGGCAGATTCGCTTCGAATGCCAGTACGGCGTACGACGCTCTATCTTGACAGTCTCCATTATCCTGTCACGACCATTGATCTAGTTTATTGTCCCATTTCCAATAGTCATGAAATCGGTGTCTTAACGTCTCAGTTGACGTTTTATAACATCAAATCGATGTTGCTCGGATCAGGCGACTGGTACAATCCGAACGAGCTTGATCTGAACAAGCGGTATGCCAACGGGGTCATCTTCGGCAACGACCGGTGGATTGACAGGAACAGCGGGATTTCCAGAATTTTTTCGCGGTACTCTCAGAAATACGGGCGTCAAATGTCGGACAACGTCATGTTCGGATTCGATGCCATGTCGATGCTTATCGAACAATTTGCTGCAGGGATTTTATCCAGAGAGCAGCTCGCCGAATCACTCAGTTCAGTTGTGGAATTCCCGGGAATTAGGAATGCCATAACATTATATCCGGACAGAGTGAACAGTGCATTGAACATTCTTCAGTTCAAGAACAGTGCTGTCACGAAACTCCGCACATATTCAGTGCAATGACGACGAAACGTCCAATCAATACTACAGCGTCTGACGCCGCCGTTCACTACACGGCGATCAAAGGATGGCCTGAAAATGACCGTCCCCGTGAAAAATTGATCATGCACGGAGCCTCTTCGTTGTCTGAATCTGAATTGCTAGCAATTCTCATCAATATCGGAACAAAGCGATTCTCCGCAGTTGATGTGGCAAAGCATCTGATGCTGGAGTACGGATCTATAAAAAACATAGCGACGCTTTCCGTAGCCGAATTGAGGCAGAAAAAACATAAAGGTATCGGAACGGCTAAGGCAGTCGCGATCGTGGCGGCATTTGAACTCGGACGACGGCTTTCACGGTACAAACAGGGCGACGATCAGTCGATCCGCTCTCCGGAAGATGCCGCTCTTCGCTTTGGGCCGAAACTGCGCGATCTGAAACAGGAAGAATTCATGGTGTTGTACCTGAACAGCGCCAACAAAATTATTCGCGAACGGACGATCACGAAAGGACTGTTGAACTCTTCGCTGACTCATCCGCGTGAGGTCTTCCGTGAAGCGATACTTGAAAATGCTGCGGGAGTGATACTCATGCATAACCATCCGAGCGGAAATCCGGAGCCAAGCAGGGAAGATATTTCCATCACCAAACAGATTGTTGAAGCAGGAAAAATCGTCGGTATCGCCGTGCACGATCATATTATCATCGCCGGCAACGATTATACAAGCATGATGGAACGCGGTCTGATGTAACGATGTTGTACGATTATCATGATAAAAAAAATCAACCATATCGGAATAGCCGTAAAAGACCTGGGACTTTCTTCCGAACTGTTTTCTGCATTATTCGGTGCAGCACCATCGCATACGGAAACCGTTGAAGAACAAAAAGCCGTCATCTCGTTTTTTCCTGTCGGCGAAAGTTCTTTTGAATTGATCGAGTCGACGTCGCCCGGCTCAGCGATCGCCAAGTACATCGAAAAACGGGGAGAGGGTATTCATCACCTTTGTCTTGAAGTGGACGATTTGTCCTCCGAAATCGAACGGTTGAAACAGCTTCGATTTACATTTGTTACCGAATCACCGTCGGAAGGCGGCGACGGTTATCGGGTGATATTTTTGCATCCTAAATCGACAAACGGCGTTTTGATCGAGTTGTGCGAAAAAATGAAATAACCGTTCTGTTCCCTCAGGTTTTCAAGCAAGTCCGGCTCCGCTCCAATGCAAAACAGACCAATACAAATATCATTTGCCGATGCATTAGATCTTCAAAGCAAGCTCGACAGCCTGCCGACAAGTCCCGGCGTCTATCATTTCAAGAACAAAGAGGGACAGATTTTATATGTCGGGAAAGCGGTGAATCTTCGCAATCGCGTCCGTCAGTACTTTCACACATCCCGCAAGCACGAACCCCGCATCGCGTCGATGGTTGCAAAAATATCGGATCTGGAAATCATCACGACAGATTCAGAAGTCGAAGCGCTGATCCTTGAAGCAAATCTGATAAAACTTCACAAACCCCGGTACAACGTCAATCTTAAGGATGATAAGTCCTATCCGTATATCGTCGTCACCAATGAGCCGTATCCGAGAGTGTTCGTCACGCGGCGAATCATCAGGGATGGTTCGCGGTACTTCGGTCCGTATACCGATGTGACCACGATGCGTGCCGCATTAAAAACCGTCCGCGATATTTTCATGATCAGAAGCTGTAATTTCATGATCGACGACGACTTTATCGCAAAAAAGAAAACACGCGTCTGTCTCGATTATCACATAAAAAAATGCGAAGGTCCGTGTGAAGGATTGGTGTCAAAGGAAAAATACAACGAAATGATTTCCAATGTCGAACAGGTGCTGAACGGCAAAGTATCCGGCGTGATAGAATCGCTTGACCGGCAAATGGCAACAGCGGCGGAAGCGTTGAAGTTTGAGGAAGCGGCATATTTCCGGGACAGGATGAACGAACTGACGGTGTACTCATCCAAACAGAAAGTTGTCGATGTCGAACTGCGGGATAGGGATATCGTTGCCGTGGCGAGTGAAGATGACGATGCGTGCGGGGTGATCTTCAAAATCCGGGAAGGAAAAGTGATCGGCCGTCAGCATTATTATATGAACGGTGTTGAAGGTAGAACGGAAAGTGAAATCCTGGAGACGCTTGTAGAGCGGTATTATCTCGAAGCGGTCGATGTGCCGAAAGAAATTATTCTCTCGTTTGACATTGAATCGAAGACGATCATGCAACAGTGGCTCACCCTGCGCCGAAGCGGAGGAGTTTCTTTTGTGTTTCCCGAAGGCGGGGAACTAGCAAAATTGATAGCGATGTGCAAGAACAATGCTTCATTTCTTCTGGGTGAATTAAAACTTCAGAAACTTAAACAAAAGGATTTTATTCCAGCCGCTGTCCGCTCCTTGCAGAGGGATCTCCGGCTGAAGCATCCCCCGCGAAGAATCGAATGTTTCGACATCTCCCATTTCCAGGGGACGGAAACGGTTGCATCGATGGTGGTGTTTGTCGACGGGAAAGCGAAAAAAAGCGAATACAGAAAATTCAAAATAAAATCTCTGCCGAATGCAGGCGTCGATGATTTTGCCAGCATGAAAGAGGTTGTGTATCGCAGATACAAGAGACTCATCGACGAGGCGCAGGAATTACCGGACCTGATTATGGTCGACGGCGGGAAGGGGCAGCTTTCGAGTGCCGTTGAATCGCTTCGAACGCTGAACATCGAACAGCATCCGATCCTCAGTCTTGCAAAACGCCTTGAAGAAGTCTATGTTCCAAATCAAAGCGATCCCGTTCCCATTCCCAAGTCATCCTCTGCGCTCAGACTGCTGCAGCAAATCAGGGATGAAGCGCATCGATTTGCCGTTACGTTTCACCGGTCGCTGCGCGACAAACGAACGCTGCAGACAGAACTCGACCTTATCGAAGGAATCGGGAAAAAACGTGCAAAGGAACTGCTGGAAGCGTTCGGATCAGTTCAGGGAGTCTCGTTTGCCACCATGGAGCAGCTTGCGGAAGTTGTCGGTGAAAAAACCGCCCAAAACATTCATGACTACTTCGATACCGGCCGGACCATTTCCGGCGGCACTCCGGATCAATAAACCTCCTGCAGTATACGCCGTACACAGATATCCCGCTCAATTTTTCTTTGTATTTCAGCGTTAATTCGATTATCTTTCAATTTATAAGCACGTTATTCACACTATTACATTATCGTTTGCAGTAAGGAGTTGTAACGACGTATGGCTATAATGACCAGAATGCGAAACAATATGCCGGTCATCCTAATCGGATTGGTTATTGTCTTTATCATCACGATCGTTTTCGAATGGGGAATGGATTATCTCGGAATGTCCCGCCAGAGTGATACGGTGGGTATCATTGAAGGAAGAAAAGTTTCCTATCAGGAATTTTCCGAACTTGTCCGCCAGCAGGCAGAGCAATATAAACAACAGTCAAATGTTGAACCGGACGAAAATCTGATGAAGCAGATTCGGGATCAGGTTTGGAACAACCTTGTCACACAGACACTGCTCGAACGGGAAACTGCGAATGCGGGAATCACCGTTACCAATCAGGAAATTGTCGACTGGGTTCGCGGGGAAAATCCTCCCGAATTTCTGGTTCAACAATTCAGAGATTCGACCGGACGCTTTCGGCGGGATGCATATGAGCAGGCGCTCAACGATCCGAGAAACAGGGAAATCTGGATTCAGGTCGAAACAGCCCTTCGTCAGCAGCGTCTTGCGGAAAAAATGCAAAGCGTGGTATTCTCCTCCGTCAGGGTAACAGACGGTGAATTGCGGGACCGGTATTACGATCAATACATGAAAGCAAATGCAGAGTATGCATTTTTTGATCCCGACAAACTGATCGCCAACGACGCAGTGACGGTGACTGACGATGACATCAGAAAAGTGTACAACGACAACACCGAAGAATTCAAACAGCCTGCATTGCGCAAATTAAAATATGTTTTCTTCAGCGATCAGCCGTCGGGCCGCGATTCAGCGGATATCTTTTCGGAAATCAACAGTATTTTAGAGCGGATAAAAGCAGGAAGTGATTTCCTTGAAGAGCAGAAAGAATATTCTGAAGCTTCACCCGAACCGGCATTCTTTAAACATGGACAGCTCACTCAGGAAAAAGAATCGGCGATTTTTTCCGCCAAAGTCGGAGATGTTGTCGGTCCGGTGACCGATTATGAAGGAGCACATCTGTTCAAAATTCTTGAAGAGAAGAAAACCAACGATGTGTTTGTCCGTGCCCGCCATATTTTATTGAATGCGTCGAATCCCGAAATGGAAGCCTCTGCCAGAAAACTGGCGCTTGAGCTGATCGCACGCGTAAAGCGCGGCGAGGATTTTGCTGCGCTTGCGGCACAATATTCCACGGAACCTGCGGCATCGACCACGGGCGGCGATCTTGGATGGTTCGGAAAAGGAAGAATGGTGAAAGAATTTGAAGCCGCGGCGTTGAACGGAAGACCGGGGCAGGTACTTGGTCCTGTGAAGACTCAGTTCGGCATTCACGTAATAAAAATAGAAGGTCGTGATTCCCGTGAATTGAAGGTTGCCACCATCACGATTCCGATCAAAGCAAGTTCTTCAACACGCGAAGAGGCATTTCAGCGCGCTCAGGATTTTTCATACATCGCCAACAGAGGAAACTTTGAAACCGATGCAGAAGGCGCAGGATTACAGGTGTTGGAGACAACCGAATTTGCAAAAAATGCATACATTCCCGGTCTTGGACAGGTGGAATCGATCAATAAATTCGCGTTCGAGAATTCTCTCGGCGATATCAGCAATGCGTATCAGGTAACGAACGGATATACCGTTGTCAAGATATCCGAAGTGAAAAAAGAAGGAGTGAAGCCGTTTGATGAAGTAAAAGAATCGCTGCGCGGCCGGACGCTCCGGATGAAAAAAATGGAAAAACTGAAAAGCATTGTTCAGGAAAAGTATTCCCTTGCGAAAGAGAGCGGCTCCGTCGCCCCCTTGGCAGCAGATCCGAACATTTCCGTTCAGACAACAGGTGATTTCACGTTCGGCGGCGGTATTCCGACGGTCGGCAGAGAATATGCATTCAGCGGCGCGGTGAAGAACGGCGAAGTTGGTACAATTCTTCCTCCGGTAGAAGGGAAACGGGGTTATTACATCATCAACATCCTGAGCAAGACACCGTTTGATTCGACAAGCTTCAATACATTGAAAAACATGATGGCAACACAGATGGTGACGGAAAAGCGTCAGCGTGTGTTGGCACAGTGGCTGGCAAAATTGAAAGAGACCGCGGATATCGAGGATAACAGAGATTTGTTCTTCAGATAATTATTTCGGCGAGGGAGCATGCGACGGGCAGTGATCCTGCATATGCTGTTGATCGGTTCGGTACTGGCGAATGACAACGATTATACATTCTCGCTGAAGGGATCGTTCACAACCTCCACCCGGTTCATGTACAACATCGACCGGGTCAACAGCTACGGAACAGACCGAACCATTACTTCGAATCTCGGTTATGGAGTGGATGTCCGGGCAAATATTCTCTGGGAACGGTTCTATCTCGGTTTCTCTGCCGAACGGATCGAAGGACGGGAAACCCGATTTATCATTTATCCTCAATACAATTATCTGGAAGTCCCCTCCGACGAAGGCTTCAGCGTTCTTGCGCTTGAGTTGAGCGGATATTATGTTGTGCCGATCAGCAGCGAAAACATCAGGTTCTATCTCGGCGGCGGATTCGGCACGTATGACGGGGAACGGAATCATTCAATTGCGGGAGTTACAGCGGCGACGGTATCCTCGACTTCCTACATCGGTATTCATGTGATGACCGGCATCGATTACCGGCTCCATTCCAGAATCGGACTGCGGTTTGAAATAAAATTCCGTGATCCGCATTTCGACGTAACAACCAAATTCGATCAGTCTTCGGTGCAGTACGACAATCGAACTATACATCTGCCGACCGCATCGGAAGTGACGAAGGTGAATCTGTTCGGTGTAAACTATGTCAGCGGAATTGTCGTAACATTATAACCGCACAACGGAGATTTTCATATTACGTTCCCGCCGCGATCAGGGCGGGAATTTGTTTTTATATTCTGCATACGAATGAAATCAAAAGATAAAAAATCGATTATTTTTCTGACCGGCTTCATGGGAAGCGGCAAGAGCACCGTCGGACCGATTCTTGCCAACACGATCGGTTATGAATTTATCGATCTTGATGCAATGATAGAAAAGAACCAGCAGCGGCGCATCAGTGAAATATTTTCGACGGAAGGAGAGCAGACGTTCCGCCTGTTGGAGCGGGAAACACTCCGCGATATTCTTGCCCGTTCGTCCACAATCATTTCACTGGGAGGCGGAACGGTTACTAACGAGGAAACACTTGCATTGGTAAAACAGCACGGCGTTCTCGTCTATCTGAAATCGGGCGCGGACCATATTTTTCAGCGGCTCAGGACCAAGAGCGACCGTCCGATGCTTCGTGATGAATCGGGCACATTGCTGGACGGCGATGCGCTGAAAAAAAAAATCGAAACACTGCTGAATGCCCGCGAGCATTACTATCTACAGGCGGACGTGATTATTTCGACGGATGATAAAAAAATAGGCAATACCATTGATGAACTTGCAAAGAAAGTGGCACAGTACATTGTCTAAACAATCCCACACCATCACCGTTCCCCTCGGCCCGCGGTCATATCCCATCGTGATCGGTGCCGCGCTGCTCCGCTCCGCCGGAGCATTATTCAAACAACACGGTATATCCCGAACTGTTGTCATCATCACAGACGAAACGGTCGCCGAACTGTATCTTTCAACACTTAGGAAAAGCCTGACAGCAAAAAAATATTCCGTGCATGCAATTATTCTGCCGGCCGGGGAGAAGCAAAAGCGATCTTCCACGGTTGAATATTTATATACTTCATTGCTCACGTTGAATATCGAACGATCAGCGACCATCGTCGCACTGGGCGGAGGTGTGATCGGTGATCTCGCCGGTTATGTCGCCGCAACTTATCAGCGGGGAATTGCTTTTGTCCAGATTCCGACAACGCTGCTGGCGCAGGTGGATAGTTCGGTCGGCGGCAAAGTCGGCATCAACCATCCGCTGGGAAAAAATATGATCGGCGCATTTTTGCAGCCGAAAATTGTTATTGCCGACACGGACGTATTGAGAACGCTGCCGAAACGGGAATTGATCTGCGGCATGGCGGA
>CAZQSI010000015.1:0-3412 GCA_964596155.1 uncultured Chitinophagaceae bacterium | reverse complement strand
GCGGAAGCTCTCATCGCATTTGAGCGGAAAGAACTTTCGTTCGATGCATGGAGCAGAATTACCCATTGTATTCAGCGTTTCCCGCTTCCGTCTCTTACTCCATTGAAACTCAACAGTCCGGAGTTGATTTCCTCCATGCTGAAGGATAAAAAAACAAAAGACGGAGCAGTCCGCATGCCGTTGGCAAAACGCATCGGTTCCGTTTCTCTTCCGGTCGCCGTTCCCACATCGCAGCTTCAGCGGGCCATTGAATTTTTAAAAGTCTATGGGTCGTAACCTCCGATTCATCATACTGTTTCTCCTTTCGGCGCAATGTGCCCTTTCCCAGCGATTCACCTTTCAGCCCCATGCATTCGGAACAAACGTCTTTGCGGGAGGAATTGATCAGCCGCGATTTCAATTTGTGGATATTGACGGTGATCAGGATCCCGACCTGTTTATCTTGGACCGGGACGATCGACTATGGTTCTATCGAAACGCCGGAGGAGTGCTGCGCATGGAACCGAATGTCACGTTCGGCATCACGGCTGGATCGTGGTTTCGATTTGTCGATATCGACGGTGACGGTGATGCGGATTGCATGACCAACGGCATGTTTTCGGAAGTCTCCCTCTACACGAATATCGGAACGGTTCAGCACCCTCAGTTTCAGTTAACGCAGGGAGCCCTTCTCGATACATCCGGAATGGAACTCTTCAGTGAACGCTTCAGCATTCCGACATTCGCTGATATCGACGGCGATGGTGATTTTGATTTTTTTTCGGGGGGCTCGATCGGCTCTGTTTCGTTCTATGAAAATATCGGTACTCCGTTTGTCCCTCAATTTACGTTCGTGACCGGCGCATTCGGAGGGATTAACATTCAGGGGGGTCCGAAGCACATACCTAAAGCGCTTCACGGTGCCAGCGGCATCGAATTTTTTGATGCGGACAGCAACGGTGTGCTCGATATGTTCTGGGGTGATTACTTTAATCCAAGTCTCTACTATTTATATAACAGCGGCACGAAACAATCGCCGAATATTGCACTGGTGGATTCCACCTATCCCAACGAAGCTGTGATTGCCACGCTTGGCTTCAATGTGCCGCAGCATGTTGATGTTGATTCCGATGGATTGACCGATCTTATTGTCGGAAGTGTGTTTCCGTCCGCAGAATATGATAATTTCCACTTCTATAAAAACACCGGAAGCAATGCTCAGCCGTTTTACTCACTTCAGACAAAAAATCTGATACCGATGATCGACGCCGGATCCCGAAGCAGTGTTGCGGCTGCAGATTTTGACGGTGACGGGGATATTGACATCGTCGTTTCGTCCGCGTCAGGTGCGGTTCACTTATACGAGAATTCGGGTTCACAAGCACTTCCCGTTTATTTTCCGGTGCCGGTGTTGACATTTACCATTTCAAATAATTTCTATTCCATGGTAACGGCGGGGGATATCAATAACGACGGTAAACCTGATCTTGTCATCGGAAATTTTGACGGCAGGATAAAAACCTTCGCGAATATGACTGAAGACGGTATTATTTCGTTTTCTCACGTTGAACATCCGTTTGATGCATTTTCCGTCGGTCAAAATTCTGCACCGTGTCTGACCGACCTGGACGGGGACGGCGATCTTGATCTGCTGATCGGAAACAGCGGTGGGCAACTGTCATTCTGGAAAAATATCGGAACGAACGCCGCTCCGTCGTACGCGCGCGATACATTGTTGACGCTGATTGATGTCGGCAATGATGCTGTTCCATTTGCAGCGGACATCGATCTTGACGGTACGCTCGATCTGCTGATCGGCAACAGCGACGGAACACTCCACCATTACCGACAATCCCAATCGAACTTTAAAAAATTCGACCTTGTTTCGAAAAAATTCGAAGGGATCGAAATAAAAACACAATCAGCACCCTGTATTATTGATCTTGATGCTGACGGCGACCCCGATGTACTCCTTGGAAACGGAAAAGGAGGAGTATTTTTCTATCAGAATTCCGGAACATCGTCCGTGATGGCTCTCGCCGGATCAAAACCGGAAGAAATTGCGCTTGAACAAAACTATCCCAATCCGTTCAATCCTTCCACAACGATACCATTTTCGCTTCCCTCCGAAGCGTTTGTGTCGCTGGAAATCTTCGACCTGCTTGGAAGAAAAATCGAAACTGTTATTAACAACCATATGAATTCCGGAAAATATTCCATACACTACGGCGCAACAAATCTCCCGTCAGGCACGTATGTGTATCGTTTATCGGTCCGGAGTCATCAACGTGTCCATGCCGTTTCACGCCGCATGGTACTATTGAAATAATCATTATTAGGAGTTTTATGCGATCTGCCAGTTTATTTCTGCTCGTTTTCTTTTCTTTCGTCGCTTCCGAAATTGCTTCTGCACAGGGAGGTTTCAACGTCAACTATATCGGACAAATGAGAACTCGCGGCACCAGCGGTTATTCACAATGCTGGGGATATAACGGGCCAAACGGAAAGGAATATGCAATTCTCGGCTGTGTGACCGGAACGCAGATTGTCGATATTACCGGCGACACATTGAAAGAAGTTGCGTTCATTCCCGGACCGTCATCGGGCTGGAGAGAGATGAAGGTGTATCAGAATTATCTCTATGTCGTTACCGAAGGCAATGGTGCAGGGCTGCAAATTATCAACCTTGATTCAATGAAACTGGTAAATACCATCACGAACACGCAAATTCCGTCGGGACACACGATATCTATAGAAGGAAAGTTTCTCTATATCAACGGCTCCCGATATAAAGCGGGCGGTATTGTTGTACTCGATCTTACGAATCCCGTCAATCCGAAAATAGTCGGCGAATACCAAACCCAATATGTTCATGATTGTGTGATAAAAAATGATACGATTTATGCTGCTGCGATTTACGGGCAGGGGCTGGATATCATTGATGCAACTAATAAAAGTGATATGAAGCGGGTGAGCATTACCAATTATCCATATTCCGGTACGCACAATACCGATGTCACCGAAGATAAAAAATATGTGTTTACGACCGACGAAATCAATTCCGACCCAAATGACAATGGAAATTTGCTGCGTGTGTGGGACCGTACAGATGTAACGAATCTGAAACTGGTTGCAACGTATGTTGCCCGCCCAAAAACGATCGTTCACAATATGCATGTGAAAGGAACATACGGATACCTTGCTCATTATTCGGAAGGCTTACGGATTCTCGACATTAAATATCCCGAAATACCGGTCGAAGTCGCACATTATGACACTTATGTCGGCTCGGTGAATAATTATGTGGGAGCGTGGGGAACATTTCCGTATTTCAATTCGAACAAAGTCATCATTTCCGATATGAGCGGAGGATTATACGTTATTCGTTTTCCGGGGCAGGATGGATCGGTGAAAGCTGCACGAGCTGTCATCA
>CAZQSI010000014.1:0-52289 GCA_964596155.1 uncultured Chitinophagaceae bacterium | reverse complement strand
AATCTCGCCGTGCTGCTTCATGAAAAACCGTTTGCCGCAGTGAACGGCAGCGGTAAGCACAGCAACTGGGCATTGGCGACGGATAAGGGTGAAAATCTTCTGAATCCCGGAAGGACCCCTCATTCAAATCTGCAATTTCTTGTGTTTCTTGTCTCCACAATCCGTGCTGTGCATAAGCATTCACGGCTGCTGAGGGCATCCATTGCTTCCGCACATAACGATCATCGGCTCGGAGCCAACGAAGCTCCCCCGGCGATTATCTCAGTATTTCTCGGCGGCTTGCTGACGAGCGTGCTTGACGATCTTGAACATGGCCGCGTCACGTCGGATACCGATGACGGCTGGATTTCGATCGGCATCGACAAGATTCCTGAGATTCCAAAAGATAATACGGACCGCAATCGGACATCGCCGTTTGCGTTTACCGGAAATAAATTTGAATTCAGAGCCGTCGGTTCGAGTCAATCGCCGTCTACTCCTATCACCGTGCTGAACACCGCGATGGCTCAATCGCTTGATGAGATCCGTGAATCCATAGAAAAACTTGTGAGCGGCGGATCGGATTTTACCACCGCAGTCGTGGATGTCCTCAGAAAAGAGATTGCCGACTCCAAAAAGGTATTGTTCAGCGGAGACGGCTACTCGGAATCATGGCATAAGGAAGCGGCGAAACGGGGACTGCCGAACTTAAAAGCTGCTCCCGAAGCTCTTGCGGCGTATCTGACGAAAGAAGCGGAACATCTCTTCACAAAATATAAAGTGTACAATCCCCGCGAGTTGGAGGCGGTGTACCATATCGATATTGAAAACTATGCGAAGCAGGTTGAGATCGAAGCTCAAGTTGCCAAGGACATGGCGTTGACGATGTATTTCCCGGCCGCAACCAATTACATCACGGAATTATCGCAAACGGTGAACGGACTGAAATCCACCGTCGGCAAAGGCGATAAAGGGGTGAAATCCTTGACGGCAGTACTGAAGACGCTCTCAACGCTTGTTGCGAAATTACAGGCGGAGGCAACGCTGCTCGGCAAAGCACTGGAAGAAGGACGCAAAGTGGAAAACATTCAGAAAAAAGGTCCTGCGTTTCTTTCAATCAGGAAGCAAACCGAAGCGCTGCGTGCATGCGTGGATGCTCTCGAAGTCTATGTTGCCGATGATCTCTGGCCGGTTCCGAAATATTCGGATATGATCGTCGGTTTGTAATCGATTGAATTATATCTTGAGGCAAATCCCTGAAGGAAACTTCAGGGATTTTTGTTTTAAATTGCATCTTCACTTCGATTTCGATATTATTTTACCCAACAAGAAGGATTAACCATGAACATTGAGTCGATCGTCAGAACAGTCCCGGATTTTCCGAAGAAGGGGATCGGATACAAAGATATTACGACGGTGCTGAAAGACCCGGAGGCGCTTCGGTTTTGCATTGATTATCTCACCGAAGTGTACAAAAATAAAAAAATCACAAAAGTAGTCGGCATCGAGTCGAGAGGATTTATTATCGGATCCGCTCTGGCATACAATCTCGGTGCGGGATTTGTCCCCGTTCGGAAACCGGGAAAACTGCCTGCTCAAAAGATTTCCAAAGAGTATCAGCTGGAATACGGAACCGATACAATAGAAATCCACACTGATGCTATTGTTCCCGGAGATACAGTGTTGATGCATGACGATGTTCTGGCCACCGGCGGAACGATGCAGGCGGCGTGCGCCCTCGTCCGGCAGCTGCAGGGAGAAATAGTGGGACTTTCATTCCTAATAGAATTGGCGTTCCTTTCTCCCCGAAAAAAACTTTCAGGATTTGAAATTACTTCACTTGTGCAATACCACAACGAATAATCGCCGATGAAAACAATCATTGAACCGTTTAAAATTAAATCCGTAGAGCCTATCCGTTTCACCACAAAGGAAGAACGGATAAATATTCTTGAACAGGCGCATTACAACCCGTTTCTGATTAAAGCGGATGATGTGCTGATCGATTTGTTGACCGACAGCGGAACATCTGCGATGAGCGCAAAACAGTGGGCAGGCATGATGGAAGGAGACGAGTCGTATGCAGGGGCAAGAAGCTTTTTCAGATTCGAACATGCCGTGAAGGAACTCACCGGAATGAAAAACGTGATTCCGACGCATCAGGGAAGAGCGGCCGAAAAAATTCTCTTTTCGATCATTGGCGGAAAGGGAATGTACATTCCCAACAATACTCACTTTGACACAACCCGTGCGAATGTTGAATTCTCCGGTGCCGTTGCCGTCGACTTTTTAACGGACGAGGGTAAACAACCTCACATTAATGCTCCTTTTAAGGGAAACATGAATATTCCTGCGCTGGAAGAATTCATCCGCACCACCGGACCGGAAAAAATTCCTGTTTGTTTTATCACCGTCACGAACAATTCGGGCGGCGGCCAGCCGGTATCGATGCAGAATATCCGTGAAACTAAGGCCGTGCTGAAAAAATACGGCATTCCTCTTTTTCTTGATGCATGCCGGTTTGCAGAGAATGCATTTTTCATAAAATTGAGGGAGAAAGGATATGAATCCAAAACTCCCAAAGAAATTGCAAAGGAAATGTTCTCGTATGCAGACGGGGTGACGATGAGTGCAAAAAAGGATGCGATCGTCAATATGGGAGGCTTTCTTGCATTAAATGACGAAGCATTGTCGGTCCAGGCGAGAAATTTGCTCATTGTAACGGAAGGATTTCCCACCTATGGTGGCTTGTCAGGAAGAGATTTGGAAGCGATTGCGCAGGGACTGGAAGAAGTGCTGGATGAGCATTACTTAACGTACAGACTTCGATCCATTGAATACCTCGGCAACAAGTTAACCGATATCGGCATACCGATCATACAACCGCCGGGAGGACATGCTGTTTATATCGACGCTAAGAGTTTTCTCCCGCATATTCCGCCGCATCAATATCCCGGTCAGGCTGTGGTCTGTGAATTGTACAAAATAGGGGGGATTCGGTCCGTCGAAATCGGCAGCGTCATGTTTGGTTCTTATGACAAGAATGGCGCGCTTCTTTCGCCGACTATGGAATTGGTGCGTCTGGCAATTCCACGACGAGTCTACACACAAAGTCATATTGATTATGTGATAGAATGCGCCGTCGAATTATCTTCCGTCCGCTCTGCATTGCGTGGATACCGGATTACATATGAAGCGCCTCAGCTTCGGCATTTCACCGCGCACTTTGAACCGATCTGATCTCAGCTCGAACCTTTCATTCCGTTCATGCCGGCAATGATGATTGTATTTGATAAATATTAACAAAATTCATTGCACACAGTCTCAATTCTTCGTATTTTTACTCTAATATGATAGTTTGTCCGGTGTGTCGGCATGCAAATGACGATTTTTTAATCAGATGTTCTTCATGTTCTAGTTACATTCAGGATCGCGTTCCTAATCTTGATTTTTTCAGCATCGTATGGATGATTATTGAATCTCCAGGAGCGGCACTGAAAAAAATCATACTCGCGGAACACAAAAATTTTGTTCTTTTTCTTTCGTTATTTTTGGGTGTTGCTGCATTGTTCGCATTGCTGTGGGTGAATCAACGGGGGGATCGGTTTGATAACCTTCTGACGATTCTGTTGTTCGGTTCGGTACTCGGTACAGCAGCGGCACTTCCGTTATTTTTTATCCTGACAGGAACGCTGTTCGCTGTCTCGAAAATCTTCAACGGCAAAGGTTCCTTGCTGAATACATACGGAGTCGCAGGGTGGGCATTGGTGCCGGTGATGTTCTCTGTTGTGTTTGTGCTGCCGTTGGAACTGGGCACTCTCGGAATGCTTCTATTCAGCGGCAATCCGTCGGCATACGAAGTGAAGCCGGTCGTAACCATGGTGCTGCGGGGAATGGACGGTTTTCTGGCTCTGTGGAGCATGTTGTTATTGGCAGGTGGTATTGCCATGGTTCATCGGTTCAAATATGTTACGGCTCTTTTCGTTGCACTGATTTCAATTGGAATTGTATCGGGTTTAAGTCAGTTCATTTTTTTATCATTTTAATTAAAGGAAAATACATTCGATGGGAAAAGTAATTCTCACCGTTCAATACGACGTTAAAGAGACAAAGCGGGGCGAATATTTAGCCGCAGTGGAAAAACTTAAAAGCCATTATGCCACCAATCAATTTGTATCCTACTCGGTGTTTGAGCAGAGGGGAAAACCAAATTCATTTGCAGAGATTTTTATGGCGCATTCCGAAGTCTCGTATAAAAAATTTGAGGAAAGCGACGACCAGACAGCGGACGAGTTGACGGCAAAGCTTCAGGACTTTATTGAAGCGAAAACAAAGTACACTACATACATGGAAACAAAATAATCAATGGCGACACGCGATCCGATAGCGCTGTTGATGAAAGAGCATGAAGAAGCTCTGACGAAGCTTCATCAATTAAAAAAAAATGCGCAGGAATTACGGAAAAAAGGATATTCAGAAAAAACGTTTAAATCGTTGCTGAAAGCCGTGGAGTATGTGGATGAGGAAGTCCGGGTTCATAACAAACATGAGGAGGATGCCCTGTTTCCGGTAGTTGAACGGTATGTTGACGGTCCGACAACGGTGCTCCGGGAAGATCATGCCCGCATGGCAAAGATTTATAAAAAGTTAAGCTACAGCATCAAGGCGCTTAACGAAAATCATGACGATAAAGTATCACGGCAGGAACTCTGCGAATCCGCCGAAGAAATCGTCCAGCTGATGGTCAATCACATCCACAAAGAAAACCAAATTCTCTTTCCAATGATCCAGCGGTTTTGCACGAAAGAAGAGATCAGGGAAATAGCAAAAAAGCTTTTATGATTGTGCAAGTAGCAGAAAAAAAAAGGACGCTGATGCGTCCTTTTTTTTTACCAAGTCTACTTGTTATTTTCTTGACTCAAGAGTGATTCTGGAAGTGATTGTTTCGGTTTTGTTTCTGATATACACGATTTCAATTTCATCACCCGGTTTATAATCCTGAAGCGCATAGGTATAATCATACACGTTTTTAATGGTATGAGTGCCGAATTTGATCAGTATGTCGCCCTTTTGTAATCCTCCTTTTGCAGCGGGACTTTCTTCGCGAACGCCAGAAAGGAGCATTCCATCGGCACCTTCAGAATAATCAGGAATAGTGCCTACATACACGCGGAAGCCCTGCCGCATTCCGCGCTCCTGCGACTGTGTTTTGATAAAGTCGGGCCGGGAGGACGTCGTGTCGATGGTCATGGCGATGCGGGAGGCGAAATTCACGACAGCATTCATTCCCGCAATGTTTATTTTTTCGGCGTCGTCCGACGGTTTATGATAATCTTCATGAAGACCGGTAAAGAAAAAGAGGACGGGAATATTGTGCGAGTAAAACGATGAATGATCACTCGGTCCGAAACCGTCGCTGATGAATTTCAACGTAAATGTTGAATCCTTGTTATTCTCTTTCAGAAGGGATTCCCAACGCGAAGACGTTCCCGTCCCGTACACCGTCAGGGCACGATCCGTCAATCTGCCCACCATGTCAAAATTAATCATCGTAACGGCATGTTCAATCGGCAGCGTCGGATGTTTTGTGTAATACGCCGAACCAAGAAGTCCCATTTCTTCGCCGGAGAAGCCCATGAATAAAACATTTCTTTTCAGTATGGATTTATACTCAGACAACCGGCGTGCCACTTCGATGACGGTTGAGGTGCCGGAGGCGTTGTCATCCGCACCATTGTGAATTTCTTTCAGATCCGGTGAGAGCGAACCAGATCCCTGACCGCCGTATCCGAGATGATCGAAATGACCGCCGATGATGACATGCTCGCTATCGTTGTTCACCTTCAACACTCCTAATACATTGGAAGCTTTTTTACGGATTTGAAGAATTTCCGCGGACAACGAAACGGTAACATTGTTGACGGCGAAGGAGGAAGGTTTTCCAGTCCGGACGATGGTCTGCTGAATGCTGTCGAGATGTTTTTTATTCTGTTTCAGCCATTCATTCACCACTGCACGTGTCACCGAAAGGACCGGCAATCCTGCATCGCTGAATGAGTTATCATATTTTAATTTTAATAGATTGTCCGCAGAATCATCCGTTGCAGCGGTCACAAGAAGAAGCGCCGCTGCTCCTTTCTCACGCGCCTGCATTGCTTTATACCGCAAGGCTGATTGACGCGTATATTTTGAGTGCGGGGAGTCGCCATCCGGAGAGTACCGCATGGCAACGACGATCTTATTTTTAACATCAATGCCGGCATAATCATCATACAACGAATCGGCAGTCATTCCGTAACCGGCGAATACAACCGAACCTGTCACGGATGCATTTGAAGAAAATCCGACCGGAATAAAATCCGTTTGCACCGAGTATGTAACTTTTTTCTTCTTCGCGATGGTCGAGCTGAGCGTATTGTTTTTTCCAACTTCGATATTTTTTACAACTTCAAATTCCTGAAAATATGTTCCGTTGTCGCCGGCCGGTTCGAGACCGATTGCTTTAAATTGTTCGGAAATATACCTGGCTGCCTTCTCATTGCCTAGTTCACCGGTTCCCCGTCCTTCCAACTCGTCCGAGGCAAGATATGAAATGTGATTGCGCAGCCGGTCTGCTGTAGGGTCCTCAACCCAATCAGCAATGAAAATATTGAATTCGTATTTCGATGTTGCATTACGGCTCGAAACGAAAACAAGTTTTTTTCCGTCCGGGCTGAACATCGGAAAACCATCAAATCCTTTTGAGAAGGTAACTTGTTCGGTATTTCTGCCATCCAAATCGACAAGGAACAGATCGAAATCATATCCCTTTGGATCATTGACATTACTGGCAAAAATAATTCTTTTTCCGTCAGGTGTGAAGAACGGAGCAAAATTAGCCGCACCATTCCGTGTCACCTGGCGTTTATTGCTGCCGTCCGAATTCATCACAAAGATTTCCATTTTCGATGGTTTCACCAGTTGCTCACGTAAAAGCTGTTCTCCTTCGGCAATTTCTTTTGGATCAGTGGGATGATACGCCCGGTAAACAACCATCTTTCCGTCCGGAGAATAAAATGCTCCGCCGTCATATCCTTTTTCATGCGTCAGACGGCGGACGTTCGAACCATCGCTATTCATGGAATACAATTCTAGATCGCCGTCCCGCGAGGAAGTAAAAACGATCTGCTGACCGTCCGGTGAAACGGTTGCTTCGGCGTCATACCATTTTGTGGCAGAGAGTTTCTTTGGTTTGGAACCGTCTGCATTGGCGAGAAAAATATCATACGCATTGTAGACACCCCATACATATCCCTTTGATTTATCGACAGGCGGGGGACAATCACTGTCATCGGCATGAGTCGAAGCGTAGACAATCCTTCCATCCGGCAAAAAATATCCGCATGTTGTTCTCCCTTTGCCGGTGCTGACAAGTTTGTTGTTCGAACCGTCAATATTCATGGTAAAGATCTGATCGCATGAAAATTTTCCCTTCGTCGCCTGATAGATCAGTTGCTTCCCGTCATAAGAAAAATATGCTTCGGCATTTGAGCCGCCAAACGTCAGCTGCTTGATATTGGTTAAATGCCGTTCGGATTGGGCGTGAAGAAATGTGATGAGTAAGGAAAATAAAACTATCTGCTTCATTGTTTCTCCTTAAAGAAAATTCAATGGAAATGAGTTGCGCATTAATTTACTTATTAGTCTGTGGTGAATCAAGGTTTACCTATTATTCAAAAGGGAAAAGTCGTATATTGAAGAGATCTCAAACTCATGGCCTCATCAATATTTATCGACGTACAGCATCATATGTTTAACATTGCTCTTCATCGCTTCGCACTTTTTACTGCGTTTTCCACGTTTGTCTTAATCTTTATCGGCGGTTTGGTGACAAGTACCGGTTCCGGACTGGCGGTTCCTGATTGGCCGACTACCTACGGCGAAAATATGTTCACGTATCCGATTGATAAATGGGTAGGAGGAATAAAATATGAACATGGACATCGATTAGCCGCTTCCTTTGTCGGTTTTCTCACCGTAATTCTTGCAATCTGGCTTGGAATGAAGGAAGAACGCCGATGGGTAAAGTGGATGGGATATTACGCACTACTTGCGGTTATCATCCAGGGCATTCTGGGGGGATTGACGGTCTTGTTTTTATTGCCGACCCCGGTTTCCATGGCTCATGGAATGCTGGCTCAAACATTTTTTGGCATCACCGCTGTGATCGCTCTCGTCACATCGCAGTGGTGGTACACCGAATCAAAATCCATAGAACTTTCTGAAACCAAAACACTTCAAATGTTATCAGTCGCTGCAACAGCAGCTGTTTTTATTCAACTCGGTTTCGGCGCTTTGCTCCGTCATACATATTCCGGATTATCCATACCTGACTTTCCATTAACGTACGGACAATTTCTTCCATCATTAAGTTCAAATGACATTGAACAGTACAATCAGTTTCTTATCCAAAGCGGTATTAAAAGGCAGGGGGATACACCCGTTGCAGCATATCAAATTATCATACATTTTATTCATAGGACCTGGGCTTACGTTGTAGCGGGCATTGTAGGTCTGCTTGGATATAAACTAATGAAGTCATCTCCGCTTCCATCCTGGTGCAAAAAGACCGGCTTGGTTCTTATCATTACCATTGCTCTCCAGTTTACGTTAGGGATTTTGACAGTTTTGACCCGGAAGGAATATATTATCACATCACTTCATGTAATGATCGGGGCGCTTGTTCTTGTAACGACTCTTCTGATAACAGTCGCCATGGCACGCCTACGCTGGATAAAAACGAACGAAAACAGATGATGATGGAAAAGAATTCAGGAGTACATCTGACTGAACATTTAAAAGATCGCTCCCTTGTACGGTTTGTCAGGGATCTCTGGCTTCTCATGAAACCGGAATTGACCTTGTTGTCCGTCTTTACAGCGCTTTGTGCTGCTTTTCTTGCAATTGATGAACCGCATGAAACTCAAATATTTATGTTTCCGCTGCTCGCTATCGGAACGCTTTTGGTCGGAGGCGGTTCGGGTGCATTGAATCAATATCTGGAAAGGGAATTTGACGCACAAATGAAACGGACGGAGAAACGACCTGTCCCTGATGCACGGGTGACTCCGAACGAAGCGTTGGTCTTTGGGATGATTGTTTCCGTGCTCGGAGCCGTTGTCCTCTACATGGTGAACTGGTTAACGTCATTATTGGCATTGTCAACGCTTATCACATACATTTTCCTTTACACTCCTCTAAAAAGAATTTCAACATTATCGACGATCATCGGAGCAATTCCCGGAGCTCTGCCAACGTTAATCGGCTGGGCAGCAGTACAAAATTCGCTTTCATATCAATCGATAACCCTCTTTGCTATATTGTTTTACTGGCAGATGCCTCATTTTTATTCTATCGGGTGGCTGTATCGAAATGATTATTCTAAAGCAGGATTCCGTCTGCTGACCAATCTGGATAAATCGGGTAGCCGTGTCTCCAAACATATTCTCATGAATCAATTGATATTGATTGCGGTGGGGCTTTCGCCGGCAATGGTGGGATTGGTTCATCTTGAGTATATTCCAATCGCTTTGATTGTCGGAATGGTCTTTTTGGGGTTTGGAATCAGTTTTACGTGGTCTTTAAAGCATGAAGGTGCCGGAGCATCGGCTCGCATGCTATTCTTTTCATCATTAATATACTTGCCGATTATCTTTTCGGCGATGATTATTTTTAAAGTTCAGCCGTGACGAATCGATTTACCGATCACAAGCGGCAAATTTTTTATGTATTTAAAATTCGAAGATCTTTCCACAGTTAATGCCCTTCTGAATATGATCAGTTTTACGTTACTGATTATTGGATACCGACATATCAAGGCAGGAAGGAGAGAGCAGCATAAAAAATATATGATTGCCGCCTTTTCCGTATCAGGATTATTTCTCGTCAGCTATCTTGTATACCACGCGAATGTCGGCTCGGTAAAATACATGGGGGAAGGATGGACACGTCCGCTATACTTTACAATTTTACTATCGCATATCATTCTTGCCGCAGTAGTACCGCCGATGGCGATACTTACGCTTTACAGGGGATTAAAGGGAAAATTTGATCTACACAAACCGCTGGCTCGGAAAACATTCCCGATTTGGATTTATGTTTCGATAACGGGAGTAATTGTTTATCTGATGTTGTATCACCTCTGAATGAAGCAGTCGTAGGACACCTTAAAGGTGTCCTACGACTGCTTTTCACGAAACCCAATACTCTTTTCTTATCGCTGTTATCAAATTTTCAGAAAAAGTTCGAAAATTCTGCTTGGTGGTAAAATGATGTTCATAGAACTCAGAATCAACAAACGAACTTTCTTTGAATCCTGCTGCTTCTCGGTAACTTGAATAAAGCCATTGTTCCAGACTTTGCACCAATTTTGCACGGAGCGGGTTTTGATGAATGTACGATACAAGTGTTATAAGATATTGTTCGTCTCCAATTTCTTTTGCTTTTGTGTGCGGTTGAAATAGCGATCCGTGACGATGAAAACGCTTATTAATTGCTTTCGTATAACTGCTGAGCATTATTTTTATTCCGTTTTGAATGATTGTATTATCATCACATTTGATCTTTACCAGAAAATGAAAATGAGTGGGCATGAGACAATACGCAATTGTCGAGACGGACGGTTTTATATACATTTCATATTTATGAAGGAAGTAATAATAGTTTTCTTCGCTTTTAAATACGAATTCGTTATTGTTTGAACGGTTAAATATGTGGTAATATTTTCCCTGCGCAAAGTTCATTATCACTCCTCAGACGTAGGACACCTTTAAGGTGTCCTACGTCTGACGTCCTAGCTGAAAGACAAAATAATTTCCCTCACCAATTTCGTAAAATCGGCTTTAACACGGTTGGCAGTTTCCGTTACTTCATCGTGGGAAAGTTTGGTGGGGGATATTCCTGTCGCCATATTCGTGATGCACGAAATTCCCAGAACATTTATGCCGTACGACGCTGCGGTCATTATTTCGGGAACAGTGGACATTCCGACAGCGTCAGCCCCGATTGATTGCATCATTCGGATCTCGGATGCAGTTTCGTAGGAAGGACCCTTCGTCCAACAATACACGCCTTCTTTTACCGCTATTTTATTTTGAACTGCAATATCTTTTGCGCGGCGCAATAATTCAACCGACAGGGAGGGCTCATGTAATTTTTTTTGACCGGATAAATATTTATGATCACCCTTTTGAGGATCTTCACCGGTTAAATTGATATAGTCCTTTATAAACATCAATGTTCCCGATTCGAATTGACGATTGATACCGCCAGCAGCATTCGTAACGACGAGTGTTTTTACTCCTAATTCTGCTGCAGTTCTGATTGGATAAACAACTTTCTGAATGTCGTCACACTCATAAAAGTGAACTCTACCCTGAAACACCATCAGATTTTTCGAAGTTCTTCCATTATTATGAATTGCTCCGAACAAAATTTTACCGGCATGTCCCTGAACGGCAGAGACCGGATAATGAGGAATTGCTGATGTGCTTATAACGGCTGGTTGTACAAGTTCTTGCGCAAAATCGCCGAGACCTGATCCGAGCACAACCGCAATGTCCGGTACGGATTTCGTTTTCGATGTAATAAATGATACCGTTTCTTTAAGTGCTGTCTCCATACTCTGCCGTAATTTTCCGGTGCTGTAGATGTTGAATTCTACGAAACCAAAATCCCCGCAATCGTCGCGGTCATCAATGTTGCAAGCACTCCTCCGAGGACAGCTCTCAAGCCAAGCGATGCAATATCCTTTTTACGGTGAGGAGCCATAGGAGAAATTCCTCCCAATTGGATAGCAATTGAAGAAAAATTTGCAAAACCGCACAGTGCATATGTTGCCATCATGACCCCTTTTTCACTCATTGCGCTTGCTTTGACGAATGTAGCTAGATCAAGGTACGCTACAAACTCATTCAAGACTATCTTTGTTCCAAGCAGCGATCCGAAGTGAAATGCATCGCTCCAGGGCACTCCAATTGCAAATGCGACAAACTGTAGGACAGAACCAAAAAGAAACTGCATGGAAAGAGTTTGATCGAAGTTTTCTTTAAGGTACAAATTCAATCCTGTCAAATCACCGACATATCCCAAAATTCCATTAAACATTGCGATTAACGCTATGAATGCCAACAACATAGCGCCGACATTTAAAGCTAATTGAAGTCCGTCTGATGCGCCGGTGGCTGCGGACTCAATAACATTGGAAGCATTTTTCTCAACCTCCAGTTTCACATTACCTTTCGTCTTCGGTTCTTCCATTTCCGGATAAATAATCTTTGAAATGGCAAGAGACGCCGGAGCAGCCATAACGCTCGCTGCCAATAGCTGAACAGCAAATTTCAGTTGAGCTTCCGCCAGGGGAATGTTGTGTGCATCGGCAAACGACTGACCGAGCATTTGAATGTAACTGGCCATGACACCGCCTGCAATTGTTGCCATTCCTCCGACCATGACAGTAAGAATTTCAGATTTTGTCATTGTGCCGATGTACGGACGAATCAGAAGGGGTGCTTCAGTTTGGCCCACAAAGATATTTGCCGTATTCGAAAGAGATTCTGCACCGCTGGTGCCGAGAATTTTCACCATCACTTTTGCCATCACTTTTACGATTGCCTGAAGAACGCCGAGATAATAGAGGAGCGAGGTTAATGCAGAAACGAAGATAATGGTTGGCAGCACCTGAAAAGCAAAGAAAAATCCGAGGGAATTTGCGCCTGAATTTACCGCGAGATCACCGAATACAAATTGTGCCCCGACAAGAGTGTAATTCAATAGAGCGACAACTCCCGAGCCGATACCATCAATTACATCTTTGATGAGTCCCAACGGCCAGAACCACGAGCGGAGTGTAATGCTGTGAATAATAAAGACGGCAAATAGCAATTGTATACCGAGCGCTTTACCGACCAATGCCCAATTCACATTTTTTTTGTTATTCGAAAAAAGGAATGCGATACCAATAATAAAAAACACTCCGAAGATACCCCGCAACACGGTAATGATATCCATAATGGTTGAATATTAAGTGAATAAAATCCAGGAGTCCGGAGAATCGGAACGCTTGGCGTGGAGGAATATGTGCAAGAATGAAATCAATCCGGGATGTAATGACATTTACGGCAGCGGGCTTCGTAGGAATCTGCTGCGCCGACAACCACTCTGTCCGCATTTGCAATTTTTCGCTGCGTGCGGTCTGCCGGATTACCGCAAACAACACAGATTGCCAGAGTTTTTGTGATATATTCGGCAACGGAGAGTAATTGAGGAATCGGTTCAAACGGTACGCCGCGATAATCCTGATCGAGACCGGCAACAATCACCCTTTTTCCCTCGTCAGCCAACGCATTGCAAATCTCGACGACGGACATATCGAAAAATTGAACTTCGTCTATACCGACGACCTGAGCATCTTTTGAGAGCGCAATAATTTCCTGCGGTGTGTCGATGACGACGGATTCCAATGATTGAGTGTTGTGCGAAACGATTTGATTTGCAGAATACCGGTTGTCGATGCGCGGTTTGAAGATGATCACTTTTTGTCTGGCGATCTGTGCTCGGCGGAGCCGGCGGATCAGTTCCTCGGTCTTACCGCTGAACATACATCCGGCAACAACTTCTATCCATCCGATGTTTTTTGGTGCTTGATGCTGCGTAACTTCCATACCGAACTTTCCTGAAATTCATCCGAAATTCTGTCGAATGAATATAGATAAATCACGTTCGAATTTCAAAGAGAAAAAGAGTTACGCAAGCGTAAGAACCGTCAACTCCGCCGGACAATTAATCCGAATCGGAAGTCCGGTAAAGCCGATGCCGTTATTGACGTAAAGGTGGGAAGAATTGATTGTGTACAGACCGGAAACATATTTGGAAGCAAGCGTTGCCAGGGAGATGGGAGTCTGGTCAACCGTTCCAAATACAATTTGTCCGCCATGGGTATGTCCGCTTAATGTCAGGTCAATGCCGAGTTTTGTCGCCTGTTCGAAATAATACGGCTTATGGCAGAGAAGGATCTTTGGATTGTTATTTTTTGCAAATGCGAGCGCTTTTGAAAAATAATCATTCGGATCCATCGAGCGGCCGATATCATCCACGCCGAGGAGATTAAAAAAAGAATTTCCCTTTTGAATCTTAATCGCATCGTTCCGAAGCAGCTTTACTCCGCATCCGTCCACTTCTTTCGCAACAAGATCGACATTTTTGGTGAAATAGTCATGATTTCCAAGACATCCATAGACGCCGTTCGGCGCTTTCAGGTTGGAAAATGCTTCTGCGAATTGATACACTTCCTGCGTTTGACTATTAACGAAGTCTCCCGTGACGACGACCAGATCCGTTTTAAGATCGTTCATCGCTTTCACATAAACATCCATATCCTCTTTATTCATAAAGATGCTTGAATGGAGATCGCTCATCATTCCGATTCTGAATCCTTTGAACTCATCGGGCAGGTTGGGAATCGTGACAGTCGTGTTGACGATTTCGTAATCTCCTTCAGTAATGGTTCCTGCGGTTGCTCCGACGAATGAATATGCGGAGAGTCCGACAAAGCCTTTTTGAAGAAATGCCCTGCGTGATGCATTAAGAGATTTGAACCGTGGTGAATCTGCCATCTGCGATACCTTTGTGCCAATGAAAGGAATATATTTTACAACATTAAATATCACAACAAACGGAAGCTTAAAAAGTTCCGCAATCAGTAATGCGAAAAAAATGAAGAGTGTTGCAATATGCCAAATATAGACCGGATAGAGGAGCATTTGCACATCGCGGGGAATGTCCGATAATCTCCAAAAATAGTATGCTATCACGAGCAGCGCAGCATTGAAAAAGATAAAAAGCACCAGGCCGATCTTTTTCAACGGATGAAACCGCTCGATGAGTTGATCGACAAACTTTGCAAATCGGTAATAAAGGAACAATTGGCCGGTCAGCAGCACCGCGGAGATAATTATTCTAAACATCTTCGTACTTTACCTTGATTTTTCTCATCTTTTTCGCTAATTTTACATGCCAAATCAATAATGTCAACATATTGTCAGGAACAGAATGTACACTTCTTTAGTTCTCCTTGAAATCATCATTTCCGTATTATTAATCATTGTTATTTTAATGCAGAATAGCAAGGGGGGCGGACTCTCTGCAAGTTTAGGCGGCGGAAACATCGGATCGGTGTTCGGAGTGCGTCGCGCTTCGGATTTTCTTTCCAAGTCGACAACGTATCTTGCGACTGCCTTTATTGCCATCGCGCTGATCGTAAATTTGTTCTTTTTACCGGGCAAAGGAAAAACACAGGAGAGCGTCATTCAGAGCGGTCAAACGACAGTACCCGCACCGCAAATTCCCGTTCAAGCTCCTCCGGTACAGTAGTAAGTTAACACAGCATCTGCTTCAGTCAGCAGACGAAGATAAGCCCAATGAACTTTAGCGTTGGGCTTTTTAATAAATTTAATGAAGCACCTATGGCTCAATTGGTAGAGCAACTGACTCTTAATCAGTGGGTTCCAGGTTCGAGTCCTGGTAGGTGCACAAAAATCCGATCATTGATCGGATTTTGCATTTTACCGGTCAACACGCTCCCTCCGAATCACATGATGAAAATCAGATCAAATTTACTATTTTTGCAATTTGAGCGATTGGCACGTACAGGGCATTCTCTATGAAAAAATTTTCTTATTTGGTCCTGCTTCAAAAACATCTGACCGCTCCTGCTTCGGAAATTCTTCCGCATGAGTCGTACCGATTATCGATGGATGAATTAATAAAAACGGGAAAAGCGGAAGAACACCGCATTTCGTCCGAAGTGACGCAAAAGAACGGGACATCATTGTTGGGTGGGTTAACGCAATTTTTGGCAACGCCGCTGAAGTCGGATCGTGACGATATTCTTCGATTGATCAAGGAAACGATCGATACGTCCATTCAGCAGCTGGATGCGGCTCCGATGCTTGCAACTGCAGACCATACGCTGTGGAGTGTGATGGATGCAAACGATGTTCCGCTGCATCGGCAATCGATTGGATTGATGAAGCGATTGTTGAAAAATGGAAAAGAGATGCTGAAACAGGCCGGCTGCACATTTGGTAAACAATCGGGGAGTGTTTACGTGTCACTATTTTCGTATGCCGGATTTGCGACAGTTCATTCGATCATGAACGGAATCAGTACATTCAATCAGCAGAAGATCATGCAAGTGGTTCATGCTTCAGTGTCATCAGTTCTATATTCCATTCGTCCTGCCGACCATCCCGGTTCGTTCCTCGTTATTCTTGACATTGACCGCCATGATGACACACTGGCGGAAAACCTAAAATCAAAAATGGCAAGTCTGTTTGAACAGTACGAAATGCAACAGCTCTCAGTGCTAAAACATACGTTCCCGGGTTTGGCAGGATCTGCATTTCAGATCCGTTTCGGCGTTGACCTAAACAAATATAAACTTGGTTCGATCGTCGAATCGATAACGGCGGAGGATGAGCAATTGACAAAAGCGATCGCTCACCATACATCGATGGTCGTTCTCGTGCCAGCACAATGAAGAAGCGGCACACGGTCGAATCACGGGAAGAAAAAAAGAAACGAGCCCGCGCTGTTGCCCGAATACTTCTGCGGGAATATCCCAGCGATGAAGTGGCACTGCACTACGCAACGCCGTTTCAACTGCTGGTGGCAGTGATACTTTCTGCGCAATGCACCGACGCCCGGGTTAATCTCGTCACACCTCAATTATTTGCACGCTTCGCAGCTCCGAACGATTTTGCCGGCGCGGATGTTAAAGAACTCGAAGCATTGATTCATTCCACAGGTTTTTACAGAAACAAAGCAAAAAATATTATCGCCTGTGCTGAGGCATTGCTGGAGCGTCATCATGGCGTTGTCCCCGAAACACTCGAAGAACTTGTCGCCTTGCCAGGCGTCGGAAGAAAAACAGCTAACGTGGTGCTTGGAGCGGCGTTCGGGAAAACCGAAGGAGTGGTGGTGGATACACATGTGATTCGGTTATCTAACAGATTAGGATTTACCGAAGAGCAGGACGCCGTAAAAATCGAATTTGATTTAATGCCGTTGATAACAAAACGACATTGGTTTCATTTTTCACATTCTTTAATTCTTCACGGAAGGAATGTCTGCGCCGCCAGGAAACCGACATGCGGTTCCTGCATCGTGAGCAAACATTGTCCTTCATCAACTGTATGAGGCTGCCATGAACAGAAACGATGCGCTGCTGCTAATGCACGAATGGACGAAGAATGAATCGTTGAGAAAACATATGCTCTGTGTTGAAACGGCGATGCGCGCGTATGCGGATAAATATTCGGAAGATAAGGAACTCTGGGGTATTACAGGTCTGCTGCACGATTTTGATTATGAACGGTATCCGAATCCTCCCGATCACCCGCTGAAAGGGAATGAAGTATTAAAAGAAAAAGGATATCCTGAAGAGATGCGTAATGCAATTCTGGGACATGCCGAGTACACCAATGTACCGAGAACAACACTTCTTGCAAAAACTCTCTTTGCCGTTGACGAGTTGTGCGGATTTCTTGTTGCATGTTCGCTGGTGAAGCCGGATAAAAAAATAGCTTCGGTTGAAGTCAGTTCCGTAAAAAAGAAACTGAAAGACAAAGCATTTGCGCGGGGAGTGAACCGGGATGACATTTTGAAAGGTTCGGAGGAGTTGGGAGTTAATCTGGACAATCATATCCTGTTTGTGCTTGATGCATTAAAACAAAATGCGTCAGCGTTGGGATTATAGCACACTTCCGCACACTTCCAGGTGCGTGCAACTCTTTTCTCATAAAGTCGTATCTTCCATTCAGTGTTGAGTGTCTCACGCAAGCAAAACCATTTCACACAACGTTCAAGGGAATCATTCCATGAAAAAATTAATGACGCTGTTGATGACCGGATTACTCTTTGTCATTCCGCTCTTGGCACAAACAAACGAGGATGACGAGAACGATGGAAAGGATTACGGAAGACGATCATCGTCCTACTGGAACCGAACCAAAATCGGCGGAGCGGGAGGAGTTACACCTGTTGCCGGAATTTTTGACAATAAAGAGATCGATAAATATTTAACCGCGGCAGGATTGCCGGCGCTCGGCACTGATCCGCATTATCTGATCGGTGGCGAAGGATACGGCTACATCATGTTTTTGAAAAATGTCCGTATGGGAGGCTTCGGTGTCACGGGGAACCGTTCCGTCAGTGCGCTTCAGCCGATCACCGGCGGCGGTAATTTACGAAAAGAAGTTGATTATGAAATATCGTACGGCGGTTTCCTGATTGACTATGTTCAGCCGATCGCATACCGCCTGGACATTGCCGTCGGTGCTTCAATCGGTGGGGGACAAGTGCGGTTAAAATTGCAGCGGGACAACGGAGGGTTCAAGGACTGGAATACTCTCTGGAACGATTATGGGAATCCAAACAGTCAGTCCGTGAACTATACGCGAAGAATTGACGGCGCATTTGTTGTCTTCAACCCGCATATCAATGTGGAATATACAATCCTCCCATGGCTGCAACTTCGCATGGGTGCAGGGTATCCGATCTTTATCTCATCAGAATGGCAGCTCGACGAAACATTTCAGGTTAATTCGGTTCCGTCGGACATGAAAGCAAAAGGTTATACGGTCAACGCAGGATTGATGTTCGGCTACTTCGGTTGGTAATTGTTTCTGCAGTAAAGAAAAAGGCCGTCACTCACAAAGCGACGGCCTTTTTTTATAATTTTTCAAAGCGAGCCTGGAAGAACCTGAGATACTTAGGTTCATAAATCATCTTTAACCCCTTCACTTTTTCCCGCTGCTGCCAGACTTCGTACACCGATTCAACGGTGACATCGCAATGCGCCTGCGTGTACACTCTGCGGGGAAAGGTCAACCGGACCAGTTCCAGTTTTGGATAATAATGGTCGCCCGTTTCTTTATTTCGTCCTGCCGAAACGATTCCCCGTTCCATCGCTCTGATGCCGGAGTCAAGATATAATTCTGCTGCAAGTGTTTGCGCAGGAAACTTCAGCTGATCCAGTTGGGGATAAAACTGTTTTGCATCAAGAAAAATGGCATGACCGCCGATCGGGCGGACAATCGGAATCCCCAATTCAATCAGACGGTTTCCGACATATTCCACCTGACCGATCCTCGCCTGTAAATGGTCGAATTGACATGCCTCTTTTATTCCTCTCGCCATTGCTTCCATATCACGGCCTGCAAGTCCTCCGTACGTATGGAGTCCCTCATAGACAACCACCATGTTGCGCGCTTCTTCAAAAATTTCGTAATCGTTGAGCGCTAAAAATCCTCCGATGTTGACAAGAAGATCCTTCTTTCCGCTCATTGTTGCAGCATCCGAATATGAACACATTTCCAGCAAAATCTCTTTTATGGTTTTTTGTTCGTATCCTTTTTCGCGCTTTTTGATGAAGAAGGCATTTTCCATGGCACGAGTTGCGTCGAATACTACTTTGATCTTGTGCTTGGATGCCATCTGATAAACTGATCTGAGGTTTTCCATCGAAATCGGCTGTCCGCCCGCCATATTGACGGTTGCGCCAATCGTCAAATATGCAATCTTTTCCGCACCAACTTTTTTAATGAGCTGCTCGAATTTATTCAGGTCAATATTTCCCTTAAACGGATGTTCAGTTTGAGACTGATGTGCCTCGTCGATAATGACATCAACGAACGTTCCTCCTGCCAACTCCTGATGAAGGCGAGTCGTTGTGAAATACATGTTGCCGGGAACGAATTGACCCGGCTTGATCAATATTTGAGAGATAAGATTTTCCGCTCCCCGTCCCTGATGCGTCGGCACGAGATATTTATATCCGTAAAACTCCTTCATTGCCGATTCCAGGTGATAATAGTTTTCGCTTCCCGCGTACGCTTCATCACCCATCATCATTCCTGCCCATTGATAGTCGCTCATTGCATTGGTGCCGCTGTCCGTCAAGAGATCGATATAGACATCCTTTGACCGCAGCAGAAAAGTATTATAACCTGCCTCCCTGATCATTCCTTCGCGTTCTTTTACGGTGGTCATCGTTAACGGTTCAACTGATTTAATTTTGAATGGTTCAGCCCAGGATCGTCGTTTCATTGGTTCCATTTATCATCCTCATTCATTGATTTTAGAAGGGGTTTTCGTTACTTTTCCATGAATAGCACAGACAAATATACTCAACATGTGCTGATGAAACAATTTCAATTTCTCACAGATGCAGATGTGAATATCGCATCCGTCGTTATAATCAACAGCCCGGCATGTTTTTGAAACGAATGGGAAGGAATTCGTGTAGCATGAGAAAGTAACCGGCAGGAAGTGAGTACGGAACTTCGGTGTCTCTCCGCCGATGAAAAACGGTTTTCAACAGAGACAGGATGCTGATCTGCAAACATTAAAAACACTAATTGATTCTCAAGAAGGATTACCATGACATTAGAAGGAACATGGCAGGCAGTGGTGGCGGAATTGGGGGGACAGCACATTGATGAAGAATTTCTTTCAGTCATTACGCTCGTCATTAACGGTGAAGAGTGCGAAATGACGATCGGAGGCATTGCAAATAAAGGAACGTTGAAATTTGTCCCGCACGTCGTCCCCATGGCGTTCGATTTTACAAGCAACGAAGGAGAAAACAAGGGGAAAGTATTCAAAGCGATTTATAAAATCAGCGGCGGCTTTCTCATCGTCTGCTACAATACTGCAAGCAGCGAGCGACCGACGTCGTTTATTTCAACTCCCGAAAATCAATTCTATCTGGTTCGCTATAAACGGACGACATAATGATTTCACCGCATGTCATCTCGGCGCTCTCATCAATTGTTGGAAAAGACCGTCTCTTTATTGGTGAGGAAGATCGGATTGTTTATTCTTATGACGGAACACCGCTCCATGCCGTCCTGCCCGATGCAATTGTCCGGCCCACCACAAAGGAACAAATTTCTTCCATTCTCAAGCTGGCAAATAAAGAATCGTTTGCCGTTGTTCCCAGAGGCGCCGGATCAGGATTAAGCGGCGGATCCATACCCGTAAAGAATTCCATCGTCATCGATTTGTCCCGGTGGAATTCAATTCTTGAGATTGACACGGAAAATCTGACGGCCTGGGTGGAACCGGGTGTCATCACATCCCAATTGCACCAGGCGGTGGAGGCGATCGGATTATTTTATCCACCCGATCCGGGGAGCATGAATATTTGCACGATCGGAGGAAATGTCGCCGAAAATTCCGGCGGACTGCGCGGATTGAAATACGGTGTGACGAAAAATTATGTGATGGGACTCGAAGTTGTGCTTCCGGACGGTTCGATCATTCAATGCGGGGGAAAAACCGTGAAGGATGTTGCCGGTTATAATCTTAAAGATTTTTTTATCGGTTCGGAAGGTACGCTGGGGATCTTCACGAAGATTCTTTTGAAACTGATTCCGAAACCGGAGGCGAGCAAAACAATGGTGGCGTATTTCAATACGCAGGAAGATGCCGGAAGAACCGTTTCATCGATCATTGCACAAAAAATCATTCCCTGCACCGTCGAATTTCTTGACCGGACGACAATTCAGTGCGTAGAGGAATTCTCGAAGATAGGGCTCCCGACGAATATAGAATCCCTGCTGCTGCTGGAAGTGGACGGGCATCCGGCCGTTGTTGAAGAGGAAGCGCAAAAGATCGTTGAATGCTGCCGGAACAATCATGCAACGGATGTGAAGATAGCTCAAACAATCGACGAAGCGATGAATCTAAAAGCAGCGCGTCGCTCCGCATTTTCCGCTCTCGCCCGGAAAAAGCCGACGACGATATTGGAGGATATCACCGTTCCCCGAAGCGCCATCGCTGCCATGCTTTCGACCATCAGTGCCATTTCGAAAAAATATGATATCCTCATCGGAACGTTTGGTCACGCCGGCGACGGAAATCTTCATCCGACATGTTTGACGGACGAACGCGATCACGATGAAATCGCCCGGGCGGAAAAGGCGTATGAAGAAATATTTGTCGAAGCGGTAAAACTGGGTGGAACGATTACGGGAGAACATGGGACAGGTCTGGCGAAGAAAAAATATCTCCACCTTGTCTCCGGATACGCTGCCATCGATACAATGCGCTCCATCAAAAAAGCATTGGATCCGAATAATATTTTGAATCCCGGTAAAGTGTTCGATGTATAAATCCGGTCTGACGCAGCCGTTGCGCGCACCAGAGATTCCCCAACAAGAAAACCATTCCGTCACAACAAACGAATGACAGTACAAACATCAAATTTTATCGGCGTTGATATTCCCAGTGATGATGTACTGACAAATTGCATGCATTGCGGTCTTTGCCTTCCAGTCTGTCCAACCTTTTCCATCACGGGAATGGAGAAATCATCGCCGCGGGGAAGAATCCGTTTGATCAAATCGGTCGCCGAGGGATCGCTCGGCATGACCGACGGTTTTGTGAATGAAATGAATTTTTGTCTGGACTGTCAGGCATGTGAAACAGCTTGTCCGGCAGGCGTGAAATACGGCACATTGGTGGAGTCGGCAAGGAATCAGATCCGGATTCAAAAAAAAGAATCAATGTTGTCGCGGACACTGAAGTGGATTTTTCTGCGCAACGTTCTCTCCAACACCATTCAGCTGAAATTAACCGCGCGGCTGCTTCGCCTGTATCAGCGGAGCGGCATTGAATCGGTAATCAAAAATTCAGGCCTGCTCTCTCTTTTCTTCCCGCGTCTCGCACGGATTCAGGACCTTTCGCCGGTCATCGACACGGCGTTTTTCAGTGAAAGTCATCCTGAAATACTCCGGCCTGAAGGGAGGGTGCGGTACCGGGTCGGTTTTCTGTCCGGCTGCATTATGAACGTTGCGTTTTCGACAGTCCATGAGGATACCGTAAAAGTTCTGCTGCATAACGATTGCGAAATTATTATTCCGAACAATCAGGTCTGCTGCGGATCATTGCAGGCGCATAACGGTGATTTCGAAATCGCACGGCGGCTGGCAAAAGAAAACATTGATGCATTTCTGAAATTTGATCTGGATGCGATTGTGATGAATTCCGCCGGGTGCGGTGCATTGATGAAAGAATACGGACATTATCTTCATGATGATCCGTTGTATGCCGAAAAAGCTTCCTACATCGCATCGAAAGTAAAAGATATTTCCGAATTTCTATACGACATCGGAATCAAAAAACCTGAGCGGGAATTCAGGCATCGCGTTACTTATCATGACGCGTGCCATTTGGTGCATGCACAAAAAATATCACGGCAGCCCCGCGAATTGTTGCGTTCGATTCCCGGAGTGGATTTTGTGGAATTGAATGAAGCCTCCTGGTGCTGCGGAAGCGCCGGAATCTACAATGTGACGAGAAACGACGATTCCATGAAATTTCTAGAAAGAAAAACGGAGAATATTGAACGGACAGAAGCGGAGTACGTTGTAGCAAATAATCCCGGGTGCATCACACAGATGGAGTACGGCATTCGCAGCAGAAAATCGGAAACAAAGATTGTTCACCTGGCAACATTGCTGAGGCGGGCGTATGAACTTTAATCGAAAATTAGTTAAGAAAATTGTTGTGCTGTTTTCAGCATTCTTTCTGATTTCTTTGAACACTGCCGGTGCTCAAATTGCGAATGATGAATGTTCCTCGGCGATGGTTATTTCTTCTCTTCCTTTTTCCGTCAGCCAGAATACCCGCCTCGCATCGCCGAATGCATCGGATCCCGCTTTGACCTGTCAGGACAGCATACAGAACGGAAAAACGGTTTGGTTCAAATTCACACCCGATACAACGCGGTTTGTCGTCTTCAGTACGCTCGGCAGCGAGCCGATGGCGGATTATGATATTATTATGTCGCTCTTCGTCGGATCGTGCGGTAATCTTTCTGAAGTGAAATGCAACGACGACACGCTCGACACGCGGCAATCTGCATTCGGATTTAATGTTGTTGCCGGCACCACATATTATCTTATGATCGGAGAGTGGGGAGGAGGCGGAACATATGGTGGGACTCCGACGGGGGGAGATCTGCTGCTGAATGTGTACGCTCCTATTCTTCCCCCGCTCGTGAAGGGACCAAAAAAGGGAACTGTGAACAACGGCGTTATCACCAACACCGACAATTTTCCCGCCGTCGCAGAAATTCCGTTATCCCGGCCGAAATTAAAAAAACCAAATATTAACAAAAGGATTGCAAAACTGCCGCCGCCGGAATCCATGGTTGAACCGCTCGCATCGTACGGATCAAATTATTATGCAGACCGTTCGGTTGAATCTGACGCAAACAGCGGCGCAACAATTTCGAGACCGGTTGCACTTGAGAGTTTCGAGGGAATTCCGCAGACGAATTACATTCCACCCGATCCGATTCTTGCCGTTGGACCGGATCATGTCATGATCGCGGTGAATTCCACATTCCGAATTTTTGATAAATCGGGAAGTATTCTGAAAACAATTGATGCAGATGCATGGTTCGATCAGGTGCTTTCCGGAGCGAGCACGTTTGATCCAATCCTCATGTATGATCATTTCGATCAGCGGTGGATCTTTGTTATGCTGCATGTAGTTGATGCACAAAAAAAAGCATACATCTTTCTCGGCATTTCGGATGACAGCAATCCGCTCGGCTTTTGGTACAACTGGGCAATGCCTGCACATGTAATCGGAGACTCCACCGTCTCAAATTGGACTGACTATGCCCGAGTCGGTTTTGATGAGGATGCTATCTATATTACAGGAAACCAATTCGGTTTTACAACCGATTTTGCGTACTCAAAACTGCGCATTGTTCCGAAACCGCAGTTGTATGAAAACAGCGGACATGCCATTCAATGGTATGACTTTTGGGATTTCCGAGATCCCGATAACCTCAACAACGTCATCTTTGGACTCAGACCCAGCATAACATTCGGAAATCCCGGCAAACAATTTTTGCTGAATGATTCTCCGTACTTTCTCGGAACGTTTTTCACGCTATGGACTGTTGACAGTGCCGTTTCGTCTCCTTCCATAACCGCTGCGGATGTTCCGGTCGTTCAATATTTTCCTTCACCGGATGCGGATCAGTTGGATGGATCCTCAATTCCGATAGAAGCATTCGGAGCCGACATTCGCAACGAACCGTTCTACAAGGATAGCGCTCTCTGGGCTGTGCATGCAGTAGCAAGCGGACCGAATAAACAATATTCGGCGGTTCGGTATCTTAAATTCGACCCGTTTCTTAAACAGACGAAGGAAGACGTATCGTTCGGATTAGACGGATACTGGCATTCATATCCTGCGATGATGCTCAACGATCGAGGTGATCTAACAATTACATTCAGCAGGTCCGGAGTGTCTGAATATATCGGTGCTTTTATGACCGGAAGGAAAAAAAATGATCCACCCGGACTCTCGCCGAGTGTTGCTTTAAGGGAAGGGCGCGGAAATTATGTCGTCGATTACGGCGTCGGACGGAATCGATGGGGGGATTATAACGGCATCGGATTGGATCCGTCCGACGGAGTGTCGGTGTGGATTCATACCGAATTTGCGGCGGCGAAAAATAAGTGGGGAACATGGGTCGCGAAAACTCAGCTTGGTCCAGTACCCGGGAGCAAGTTAACAACCGACAGAACATATATAAATTTTGGAACAAAAAATGTCGGCAGCAGCAGTGATACAATTACAATTACATTAACAAACGACGGCACGGAGGATTTATATATCTCCGTGTTAACAAAAACATCGAAGCACTTTCGATTTGTTAATGAACCGCAGCTTCCGATCATCATTCCAAGTTTGGGAACGTATCCGCTCAGAGTTTATTTTTCACCTGACAGCACCGGATATTTGTCCGATTCGATTTTGTATTGTGCCGCACAAGCTTGTTTCACAACATCGACGTTAACGGTTCTTACCGGCACCGGTTTTCACATAACACCGGCCAGGAAAGGGACACTGTATGCCGCATCCGGCTCTACGGATGGCGGAAAATTATATCAGATACACTCCGGCAGCGGAAATCTTTCCTTCATCGCTCATTCCGGTTTGGGACAAGTGACAAGTTTGCGGGTTCACCCTGCAACAAAAGAATTGATTGGATTGGATCCGACCGGGGGACTTGAAGGAGGTTATCTCTATAAAATCAGTGCAACCGGATCGAGTGTACGGTATCTCACCAATGTCCGCGTCACCAATTTAAAAGGATTGACATTTGTCGATGACTCCATCGCCTATATGGCGGATTTTAACGGAAGAATTTTTCGGGTAAATATATATAACGGTTCGTACACTCAGATTGCTTCCACCGCGCTCCGTGTCGGCGGATTGGCTTTGAACCCGATTGACGGTACTCTCTGGTTCTGTCTGCGGGCAACATCGGGAATATTGGACGGTATTTATAAAATAAATTTAACGACCAAAGCGGTCACAATGGTTGGACGAACCGGTGTCGGTATTTCGAATTCCGATCTGTTGTTTGATAAAAACGGAACGTTGTATGTTCTTGCAGGCATCAATACTGCGCAAAATAAGCTGCTGACGGTGGACACTGCAAACGGACAGGCGGTAAAAATATTAGATTTAGGGGCTTCGAATATTACTTCAATAGCACTGAATCCGGATGACATTGCGGACGCTTCGGGAAACAAATCTCTTCTTCCGGACGATTATACGCTGCTGCAGAATTATCCGAATCCGTTTAATCCATTAACGGCGATAGAGTTTACGGTGCCGAAACGGAGTTTCGTAACGTTAATTGTGTATGACGCGCTGGGCAGAATCATTCAGACCCTTGCCGAAGGATTCAGGGAAAAGGGATTTCACCGTGAATATTATGATGCATCCGGTGTATCGTCAGGCGTATATTACTATACCTTGAGATCAGGGACCTACCATTCGACAAAAAAAATGATTGTCATCAAATAATTCACTTTAAAAAGCATCCGGCGGAAATAAATTTTATATATTACTCTGTGAACCGCAAATTCATATCCATAGTGATCCTTGCTGTTTTGGTAATTGATGCCGGCGGACTAATATTCGGACTGCAAGTCCGTCAATGGATTCACAAGGCATCCGTTGCTGCAATCATCAACACCCGGCAATCACCGGAGAGTATTCTTTCCATACGAATGTCCAAATCAGAATTTGACCGGGTGAAAATTCATGAACGTGAATTTAAATATAATGATCAAATGTATGATGTGGTTTGGCGTGAAACGGATCAGGATCACTACATACTGTATTGTTATCGCGATACCGCAGAAGAAAAAATGGCTGCAAAGTTTTTAGGATTTCTTGCCAATAAAACAAAAGATAATTCACCGGCAGCAATTCAATTCTTGCAATCAGCAGTGAACGGATTCGTTCTCTTCTCTCCCGAAAGTGCTTTTTCTCTATCGGACGTAACAATGACCGGTATTCAGGAACAATCGTCAGATTGGGAAATTATAGCCCGGCGTCCAAAAATTGAACTCCCGCCCCCGCGTTTTCCGTTCTTATGACATTTTAACAATCGTCATTTATCGCTGCATCGCCATCAACAGTTGTAATGAAACAAAAGGCACGGCTATGCGGCGGTGCATTCATTCGAAAGGAATCCCATGTATCGCGGATGTATTGTCAGCGGATTGCTGTTATTGTTTAGTTACCCATTGGTTGCCGGCGATTTGGAACCGGCGTCTCCGCAAGATAGTGTTCGGTCGTACGAAATTGATGAGATGGTTGTGACCGGAACACGGACACTTAAAAAAATCATCGACATTCCGTACTCCGTTGAACGGATTAACAATTATGATTTCCGGTACGACCGAAAGAATTCCGTCACCGACGTGCTCGGCGGTACGCCCGGATTGTTTTTTCAAAACCGATACGGAAATCATGACGTACGTATTTCCATCCGCGGATTTGGTTCCCGGTCAAATTCGGGAATCCGCGGTGTGAGGATATTGCTGGATGACATTCCGGAATCCGAACCGGACGGCCAGACCAGAATCGAAGCGATCGATTTTCATTCAATCGGCAGGATAGAGATCGTGAAAGGGAATGCATCATCATTATATACGAACGCACCGGGAGGGGTGATCAACTTTATTAATGATATTGATTTTACGGAAAGTCATGTCATACAATTTAATGAAGCAGCGTCGTTCGGCACGAGGAACAATGGAATCAAATTGGCACTGAAAAGCGAAGGATCAAAATTTCTTTCCACGTATACATATCATACGGCACGGGGATACAGACCGCACAGCAACGATCATTGGAACATTCTCAATTCCGTCTATGAAACGTCTCCGAATGATCGTTCAACGTTAACATTGCTTCTCTATTATGTGGATGGTATCATCAAACTGCCCGGATCGCTGACACAACAGCAATATGAAACGGACCCATTCATGGGAAATCCGCGTGATGTCGGGCGTGATGCAAAGCGTGTGTCAAAAAAAGGACGTTTTGGCGTTCGATACAAAACATTCCTCGACGGACAGAAAAACAATCAACTTGAATTTACGGGATACGGCACCATAAAATATTTTGAACGGACGGCTGCGACCTATCGATTCATAAACCGGAATGGCATCGGCGGAACGGGACGGTGGATTTATTCATCGTCGGTGGCGGAGATTCCCGTGGAATTTTCTGCGGGTGTCGATCTTTTCCATCAATACGGTCCGATCGAGGAGTATCAGAATTTCGGAGGAAAGAAGGGGGAACCGGTGGATTTGCTGACAGACGAAACAATCGATAACGTCGGTGCATATTTTTTGACAACCGTTTCCATTATTCCGGACAAGGTCGATCTTTTGGTTACGGGGCGTCACGATAAAGTCGTCTTTGACCAGGTGGACAGAAATCTTGAAGTTCGGAATGCGAAGCGGGTGTTTGAAGCATTCACTCCTAAAGTTGCCGTCAATTATAAAATCACACCGGCGATTGGACTCTTTGGTTCGTACGGATATTCATTTGATTCTCCTGCCGGTAATGAAATGGAAAATTATCCGTTAAGTTCCAATTATCCGAAATTGATCAACCCGGATTTAAAACCGCAGAACTCGCGGAATATGGAAATTGGGACAAAAGGAACGGTCCTGTCCGACGGAGATTATTTTTCACAATCGCGGTTTGAGCTTGTTCTCTTTAACAGCAGAATCAAAGATGAAATAGTTCCGTTTTCCATCGGCAGCAGCGTCTTTTACCGTAATGCGGCGGAAACGAACAGATCGGGAGTTGAATTTGGCATTTCCACCTCCGTTCTTTCCAATCTGAATCTGAAGTGTGCCTATACCTATTCCGATTTTTCATACACAACCTATGGTGTGAAAACATACAATGCAGCGATGGATACAGTAAGAGAGTCGGTGTTTTCCGGAAAACGCGTTCCCAGTGTGCCGGAGCATAACGTATCAGCCAGCGTGTCATATCAGCATCGAATTGGGGAGCAACTGACCGGCTTCGTAAAAACAAATTATTCTTTTGTCAGCGGAATGTTCGTGAATGACGAGAATTCCAATCGTTCCGGTGATTACCGGTTATTTGGAGCAACGATCGGCACTGATATAGTATTAGGACGGACGAATATACTGCTGTCGTACGGCATCAACAACATACTGAACACGTCCCATATCGCTTTCATCAATATTAATTCCGATCGAAAAGAATATTATGAAGCGGGTGAGCCGAGAAACTATTTTCTCTCATTAAATCTTGGGTATTCACTGTAAATGAATAGGTATAATAAAAAACTATTCCTCCTTTTTTTCGTTGTTTTCGTCTTTGCGGAAGCTCAGACAAACTTCAGAATTTATCCGAGCACCGTTACGCAGACGGAAGTTTTTGTTGTCAGACATCCGACGGATGGAAACATTCTATTTAGCAGCGCAAATACGATCAATTTGGCGACAGGATTCATCAGTGAAGGAATCTATTCTTCGACGGACGGAGGAATATCCTGGAAAGGAAATGATACGTGTACAGGTGCACCAATGTTGTTTCACCGGGGCGATCCCGGCATTGCAATCGACAAATCCGGAGCGTTTATTCTTACAAGACTCGGTTTTCAGGATGGTTTATTTGCTCACACTTCGACAGATCGAGGTGCAACTTGGTCGTCGCAAAGAACGATTGCAATAGAACGTCAGGATCGGGCTTCGGTAATCAGCGATGTAAATCCATTAAGTCCGTTTTACGGCAGAACATATACGGCGTATGTGGAACTTCTTCCTCCGTTTCCGTTAAAAATTTCTTTTTCAGATAATGCCGGTGGAACGTGGACGAATCCCTCAGCAATCAATAATCCTCTCCAAAGAAGCCAGGGTGCGGAAATTTCCGTTGGACCGGACAGTGCGGTGTATGCTGTATGGGCAGGTGTCTTAAATCAATCACCATACACGGAAGATTTTTTGGGATTTGCACGATCATTTGACGGAGGGATTTCGTGGAATGTCACTGAGAATGCGATCGACATCAACGGTATTCAGGGAATCTTGCCTCAAAAATCTTCTATTCGGGTGAATGGGCTGCCGAGGATGGATGTTGACAGGACTTCAGGACCCCGGCGCGGATGGATTTATGTCGTTACAGCACAAAAAAATCTTACTCCTGCCGGAACTGATCCTGATATTATTTTTTATCGATCAACCGACAAAGGTGTAACGTGGAGTCAGGGAATTAGAATACATCAGGATCCAGTTAACAACGGGAAGATTCAATATTTTCCCGCCATTCATGTGGATGACGGAGGAGGAGTGAATGTCATCTATTACGACGACAGATTTACGAGCAGTGATTCTGCCGGTGTATTTCTTTCGCGCTCTACAAACGGGGGAGAGAGCTGGAAAGATTTTCCTGTCAGTGATCATTATTTCCAGCCGAAGTCGATTGGAGGACTGGGACAGGGATATCAGGGAGACAATATCGGTTTAACTAGTGTCGGGACGTCGCTCATTCCTATGTGGATGGACAATTCAAGCGGACTATATCAGATTTGGTCGTCCCGTATTCCGATTTCATCTCTTGTTTCGGTTTCTCGGAATCAAACGTTTGCCAATGATTTTCACTTGTACCAAAATTATCCCAATCCGTTTAATCCATCCACGCAAATTTCTTTTTCTCTCGAAGAAGAAAGTATCGTTCGGGTTACAGTGTTCGATCTTCTGGGAAGAATCGTATCGGTTCTCGCAGACGGGATGATGGAAACGGGATATCATCGATTATCGTTTGATGCACCGGATTACCTGACGAGCGGAATATATTTTTATCGTCTGGAAACCGGGAAAATGTCGATGACGAGGAAAATGGTGTTTCAGAGATAGTAAACCGCGTGTGGTTATCGCAGGAGAATCATCTTCTTTTGCGTCAACAAACCGTTAACGGAAAGACGATAGAAGTACATGCCGCTCGAAAGTTGTTTGGAGTCCCACCGCACGGTATGCCCACCGCGAATTTGCACCTCATCAAGCAGAATCTCCATCGATCGTCCGACGGCATCGAAAATTTCCAATTTCACTGTGGACGGATCAGACAGATGATATTTTATCACCGTTTCACCGTTGAATGGATTCGGAAAGTTTTGAAATAATGATAATGAAACTGGATTCTGAGATTGTTGACGAACGGATAGGACGGAGCTGTTGAATTTATATAATGCTCCTTTATGACCAACCATAAATCCGGTCCGTTGATCGGGAAAGGAAATATCGTACACCGGAATCTGTTGAGGGAGAACAATTTGCTGCCACGTTCGGCCTTCGTCTATCGTTTTGAGACACATTCCTGCAATCCCCATCGGCACCCAACCTTCCGATTCTGTTCGATAGGCAAATGTTGTCGGTTCGCCCCAGATGGTGGTATTTTCAAAACTCCATGTTTCGCCTCCATCTTCTGTTCGTAAAAATCCCGCTCCGGCTTGATCGATATCGCCCATGCTTGTGAGAACATGCGACGAATCGAAGTAATGGATGTTAAAGACAGGATCACCGCTGACAATTCTGGAGCGCCACGTTTCGCCGCCGTCAGTCGTGCGCCAGATGATTCCCGCAATTTCCAGTTGACCTCCGACTGCGTATCCGTACTCGCGGGAAAAAAATCGTATTGTATAGATGGGAAATTTATGTGTTGCGCTGTCGCTCACCGTATACCAATTCACTCCGCCATCGGTGGTTTTCACGATGCGGCCGTATGATCCGCCCATAAATCCTGTCAGAGAATCCTGAAACATGATTGTTCGAAAGATTGCGCTGTCAAAACGCTGAATTGACCACGATTCTCCTCCGTTTGTGGAATGCAAAATATGCGTTCCAAACCATGACGTATCGTCCACAGGATAAATATATTCGAGCGCCCAAAGATCCAGTTCTGTGCGGACAAAAAGATCGGGGACTTCTCCCGTCGTACCGGAAATTTGCTGCTTCCATTTTGTGCCGCCGTCCGTCGTCTGCATCAGAACGCCGTTTTGACCGGTAATCCATCCGCGCAGACTGTCGATAAAATAAACTCGGGAGAGTGTATGATTGGTAGGATTAGGAAGTTTCTGCCAATATTGAACCTGTTGACCAAACAAGGGAATGCTGAGAAGCGTAAAACATATTCCTAAGATTGTTGAGATCTTCATCATAAATCCGATGATTGGCGATTGTTGTCTGAATCTGCTATGCAATATATTAAATTGTCCGATGATCTTCGCACAAGGCGGTGAAAAAAGATTCAACAAAATTCCGCTCTATTCTTTACTTTCTATATGAGTAATCCTATATTCAGTAATCCAGTTCATTATACAAATTCAATTACTTTTTGGAGGTTCAATGAGGAATTTATTCTACACCCTCACCTGCAGCATTCTGCTGTTGTCCACAGCAGTATTTGCGCAGGCGCCAAACGATGAGTGTGCTACAGCGACTGTAGTCACATCGTTGCCGTTTAATACATCTCAAGATACAAGAATAGCGACGGTGAATGTAAATGACCCGAATATTAGCTGTAATGATACCGCAGCTCAGGGGAAAACGGTGTGGTTTAAATATACTCCGGATGTTGACAGGTTTGTGTATATCAGCACCATTGGAAGCACTCCGACGGCAGATTTCGACGTCATGATGGGAGTGTATACCGGATCGTGCGGAACGCTGTCTGAAGTTAAATGTAATGATGATGCTCAAGGTGTCCGTCAATCGGAAATCTTCATGAAAGTTCTCGGCGGAACGACGTACTATATTCTTGTCGGTGAATGGCATGGCGGGGGAACAAGCGGAGGAGTACCGACGGGCGGAGATTTGGTTTTTAAGATTTTCGAAGGAGTTGCTCCTAAGGTTGTTAAAGGTCCAAAAAGCGGCACCGCTCCGGCCGGCGTCACGGTGAATACCAATGACTTTGCCAATGCGCCGATCACCGGAGACGAACCTGCTTCCGGCAGCCAACCGAATGTTCCGTATTATGAACATTATGAACTTCCAGCGTTGAGCGAGATTGCACCTTCAAAATATCCTGCGCCTCAGGATAAACTTTCCAAAAATTTTGTTCAGGATGGTTCAGTTTCATCGGCAACGATCGGAAGACCGGTCATTCAAAAAAGTTTTCAGGCCTTCCCGATGGGAAATTCAATTCCTCCCGATCCGATTATGGCGGCCGGACCGAATCATGTGATTACGATGGTCAATACATCATTCCGGATTTTTGATAAGAACGGAACGTTAATTAAAAATATTACCGCAGCAAATTTCTTTAGCTCAATAGCACCGGGCACCGGTCCAAACGATCCGCAAATCATTTATGATCATTATGCCAATCGCTGGGTGATGCTCTGGATGACAAGTCCGACGGCAACAGACCATAGGCATCTTTTTGCAGTGTCGGATGATGCCGATCCAACAGGTGTGTGGTATCAATGGAGTACATCAGGAATTGCGTTGGGCGATTCGTTGACTCCGCATTGGGGAGACTATCCCGCGTTAGGTTATGACAGCGTGGCACTCTATCTTTCATCCAGACAATTTCCTCTGGCCGGCGGATCATTCCAATACAATAAGCTGCGGATCATTCCCAAAGCACAAATGTATGCAAATTCCACTGCATCTATCACGTACAAAGATTTTTGGGATTTCAGGGATCCTGAACAAAATTCCGTATTTGACGGTATTCGTCCTCCGAATGCATATACGCACAGCAATAAAGCGTTTTTCGTCAATATTCCTCCGTTCACCAGCACGAATTACATGACGTTGTGGACACTAACAGATCCAATCGGAGCAAATCCGACGATCGAAGGTGACAATATTATTGTTTCATCGTATAGAACGCCTACACAGCCGCAGCAGCTTGGCGGAGGATCGCCTCTGTTGGAAAGCGGATCAAAACAGATCAGAGCAAACAGTGCATATCGGGACAGTGCGCTGTGGATTGTTCATGCAGTTGCATCAGGTTCAAACAATGAATACTCCGCCGTGCGATATGTAAAATTCAATCCCCACAAACGGACAGTGCTAGAAGATTCACGGTTTGGTGCGGACGGTTACTGGTATTTTTATCCTGCTATTGCTGTGAATAAAAATCAAGAAGTACTGGTGACATACTCGCGAAGCGGTTTGACGGAATATCCCGGAGCATACCTCTCTGGAAGAAGAAAAAATGATCCTATCGGATTATCAACCAGTGTAACAATGAAAGAAGGAGCCGGAAATTATGTGGTAACATTCGGAGGCACACGAAATCGCTGGGGAGATTACAGCGGTGCAGCCGTCGATCCTTCCGATCAGGTAACAATGTGGGCGCATACGGAATATGCTTCGGCCAAAAACGGCTGGGGTACGTGGATTTCATCGGCAAAGATCGGGCCGCTTGCCGGAGGCATTTTTGCCATTAACCGTTCGTTCCTTGAATTTGGAACAAAAAAAGTGAACGAAGCCAGCGATACACTCTCCATCGTCATCACCAATGACGGACTTGATACGCTGGTACTTTCGGCAATCAATCTTGCTTCAAGCAATTATACAATCCTAAATAAACCTTCTGTGCCGCACAAAATTGTCAGCGAAGGGACTCTGGAATTGAAAGTATTTTTCAAACCGACATCGGGCGGATTGAAAAAAGATTCCATCATGATTTCAACGAACGATTCAAATAATCCTTCGTATAAAATTTCATTGTCGGGTTCAGGGTTCGAAATTTTGAAGGTGGTTCCGGGAACACTCTATTCAGGTTCGGGAAGCACAGACGGTGGAAAATTATATACGATAAATACAAGCAACGGAACACCGTCAATCGTTACGAACACAGATATTTCTCAAATCACCAGTCTTGCGGTTCATCCGGTTACCAAGGAACTGATTGCATTCAACAATACGGGTGATCCGAACGGCGGTGCCTTCTTCAGACTAAGCAGCAACGGTGTCAATACCGAACAACTCTCCGTCGTCGCCATAGCGAATTTGAAGGGACTAGCTATTTACAACGATTCAATGGCGTATATGGGAGCGTTTAACGGAAGAATATATAAAGTGAACTTCAAAACCGGCGCTGCAACGGAAATCGGAATTAACTCGGGACTTCGTGCCGGCGGTCTTGCAATTAATCCGGTGAACGGTTCGCTCTGGATGTCGCTCAGGAATACTGGCACCGGCGGAATCCAGGATAATATTTATAAACTCGACCGTACGACCGGTAAAGCAACTCTTGTCGGAAAAGCGAATGTTGGAATCGGCATTAATGATATCACGTTCGACAAAAACGGCAGACTGTTCGGTTTGAGCGGCACAGCTTCAGAAGTGAACAAGTTGATTGAGATTGATACGGCTACGGGCGGCGGCTGGGTGAAAGGCGATCTTGGACTTTCAGACATTCAGTCCATCGCAATGGATCCGGACGCTGTTGCCGGAGCAGCTCTGCAGATTGCCGGACAGATTCCGACGGCATATATTCTTGAGCAGAATTTCCCGAATCCGTTCAATCCAACGACAACCATCAAATTTAATTTACCGCACCAGTCGAATATTCTTCTGACGGTGTATGATGTCGTCGGACGTGAAGTTGCGCGTCTTGCCGAAGGTGTCCATCAGGCGGGTGTGTTCACCGTTCAATTTGATGCGTCAAAAATCTCCAGCGGTGTGTATTATTATAAACTCACTGCCGGAACATTTTCTGATATTAAGAAAATGTTGATTCTGAAATAACCGGTAATGTCGGTATATTAACAAGGGGTGCTTCGGCACCCTTTTTTTTTGCACATTTCCGGTTCAATCGGAAGGGCCGCAGTCGATTGCTTCTCATCTGTGCAAACGTTACTTTGTCCACAATTCTACAATTCAACAGGAGAACAGTATGCCCGTATTATCCCGACGATCATTCATTTCTGCAGCCATGCTTGCATCTGCAGCAACAACAATTCCTCAGGAACTCTTTTCCAGGTCAATCACATCGGCCGCAAGAAAGAACGTTGTCATCAGCAGCGGAAATGGAATCAAAGCCACGGAAAAGGCGATGGATATGATTTCCAAAGGGAGCGATGCTCTGGATGCCGTGATCGCAGGAGTCAATATTATTGAAAATGATCCGAATGATATGACGGTGGGATTGGGCGGACTTCCGAATGAAGAGGGAATTGTGGAATTGGACGCTTCCGTTATGCATGGACCGACACACCGCGCAGGAGCCGTCGCCTCGCTGAGAAATATTAAAAATCCTTCCTCTGTTGCCAAGATGGTGATGGAGCGGACAGACCATGTGCTGCTCGTGGGAGACGGTGCATTAAAATTTGCACGAATGCACGGGTTTAAGGAAGAAAATCTCTTGACGGAGGAATCGCGTGAGATGTGGGTGAAATGGAAGGAACATTTATCGACGTCAGATGATTATCTGCCCCCGCACACGATCAGCGATGAGAATATCGGATCAAGAATTCATGAAGTGATGAAAACATTTGGAACCATCAATTGCATCGCAAAAGATCAGCAGGGAAATATTTCCGGTGTGACAACCACAAGCGGATTGTCCTATAAGATTCCTGGGCGTGTCGGTGATTCACCCATTATCGGTGCCGGATTGTACATTGATAATGAAGTCGGCGGAGCGGGATCGACGGGCAGAGGAGAAGCTAATCTTGTCAATTGCAGTTCGATGTTGATTGTCGAATTTATGAGCAGAGGAAATTCCCCGGAAGAGGCATGTTTGATGGCATGCAAAAGGATTGCTGAAAAAACAAAAATGAAACGGTTGCTAAGAAGCGACGGAAAACCAAATTACAATGTTTCATTCTATGCCATCAATAAACGGGGAGAACATGGCAGTGCGTCCATTTGGAGCGGCGCTACGTACTGTCTGAATGACGGCTCTACAAATAAAAAGTATGACTCAGCATATCTCTACAAACGAGAATCAGAGAACTGAGGTACCAAAGGCAGAATTGACCATCGAAGGGGGAATAACAATGGAAGAAGAAAAATCTGAACAATTACCGGTGATAGACGAGTATAAAGGGAAACCGATTCTCCGGATCCCTATCGTCGATGCTCCTGATCCCGGAACGTCCTGGCATTGGCTGACCTTTGGAAAAAACAAAGCAAAAGCAATCGTAAAGCATTTTGAGGCAATTAAAAAATTTTCAGAAACGGAATAAATGATTCGTCCGAACAGGTTTCTTCTTCTTTGCATCCTTATTGTGACCGGCAGTATTTGTTTCTCACAAGACACAGATACTAACCGACGGATACCGATTCTCATTCGCTGTGATGATATCGGAATGTCTCATGCCGTAAACAGTGCGGCGGAACAGGTTCTTAAAACCGGCATCCCGGTTTCCATGTCGGTGATGGTTCCATGTCCCTGGTATCCCGAAGCGATCGAAATGCTTCGGAAGTATCCGAATGTTTCTGTCGGAATCCATTTAACGCTCAATTCGGAATGGAAACAATATCGGTGGGGTCCGGTCAGCGGATCATCCGCCGTTCCTTCGCTGGTGGATAGTAACGGTTATTTTTTTCCTTCCCGCAGCGCCTTATTCGGAAATACTCCATCACTTTCAGAAATTGAAACGGAGTTACGCGCTCAAATTGAACGTGCACGGCGATCAGGAGTAACAATCGATTATCTGGATTATCATATGGGTGCCGCAGTGCAGACCGTTGAAACTCGAATGATCGTTGAAAAATTAGCGGATGAATACGGACTTGCCATCTCTCGGTATTTTGACGAAGTGGATGTTGAGGGAGGATATTCTGCTCCAATCGAAAGCAAATTGGATACAATTATTGCAAAAACAAAGTCCCTCACGTTTGGAGGAACCAAGTTATTTGTTTTCCATGTTGGTTCTTCCGTATCGGAACTTGATGCAATGGAAGATCTGAATATCTTTGGTCCAAAAAACATGAGTTTACACAGAAACGCAGAACTGCAGGCGCTCATTTCACCACAATTTCAGAACCTGATTCGAAAACCCGAATACCGTTTAGTAAATTACAGAATGGTGATAGAGGAGAAGGGTTTGCAATCAATGAAGCGTCCGAAATGACACGATCGTGACTGATTTTTTTCTGTCACTTGCCACACTTTCATCTATTTCGTATATTTGAACTGTTACTTCTGGATATACCTGTATGGAACGATGCCACAGAAAAAATAATTGTTCCACACCGTGACACAAATTCCAGATTGAACAACATCACAATGCCGGGATGGCGGAATTGGTAGACGCGCTGGACTCAAAATCCAGTTCCCCTTAAAGGAGTGCCGGTTCAAGTCCGGCTCTCGGTACAACAAGAAAGGTCATTCGGATTCCGGATGACTTTTTTATTTTCAATTGAAGGAGCTTTAGTGTAACTTTTTACTATTGAATCATTGAATCGAATGAAACCCTCAATAGTATTCTGGTTATACTGCTTCTCAGCTGCAGTGATGTATGGACAATCTCCCTCCAATCATCACGTTGACACGTTTACCATAGAACGTACCACTAATTCAATTTCTGTCATCCTCTCTAAACAATTTATCATCCCGTCAACGATCGTCGTATTTCTCGATTCCGTCGAACATCAACGATTTTCATATTCATCGTCCGAACGATCGGTTTCGGTGTTTCTGGACACTGCAGCATACTTTCCTCTTACCGTGTCGGTCCTGTATTCATATCTGCCTCTCCAGTTGAAACGAACATACGCTCTCAGAACTCTTGTATTTAAACACGATTCCGTGAATTTGAAAAACAGACGTGCTGTCATATCCGAGAATGAAGGTGCGTTTACAAATATCTTCGGACCCGAACTTTCAAAAAGCGGATCTATCAGCAGAGGATTTCTTATCGGCTCCAATAGAGACCTTACGCTCAGTTCCGGATTCAGACTTCAGATGGCCGGAAAGTTGTCGGATGACATTGATATCATCGCAGCGCTGACCGACGAAAACACTCCAATTCAGCCTCAGGGAAACACACAATCGCTGCAGGAGATTGACAATGTTTTTGTCGAAATCAAAAGTCCGACGTACACAGCAACGCTGGGAGACTTTGTCTTCCAATCCAACAAAGGGGAATTCGTCAACATCTCCCGAAAATTACAGGGCGCGAAACTTTCCGCCGAATATACCGGGATGATGATAAAGCCGAATCTTCAGCTGACCGGTGCAACCAGCAGAGGAAAGTACTCGACGAATACAATGACGGGTATTGAAGGTGTCCAGGGACCGTATCGGCTGACCGGCAAGAACAATGAACGGGCTATTATCATCATACCGGGAAGCGAACGGGTGTATGTGGATGGAATCGAAATGCTCCGGGGTGAAAACAATGATTATTCGATAGATTACGGAGCAGCGGAACTGACATTTTCAACGGGCAGATTAATTACAAGTGCGTCAAGAATTGTCATTGATTTCGAATATTCCGACCGACAATATACTCGTAACTTTCTTGCCGCCGATTCCAGAACCGATGTATCGAAAGATATTTCATTGACAATGAACTATTTCAGGGAAGGTGACGATCCCGACGCTCCGATTGATTTAACATTGAACGAGGAAGAAAAAAATCTATTGCGCAATTCCGGGAGTTCAACGGCAGTAAAATCAGGCGTGATGTTTGTCGGCCGCGATTCGCTTGGAATCGGAAAAGGAAATTACACCGCCCGCGACACGGTTGTCAATAATGACAGCATTCGGATGTATGTATTTGAACAGAATTCGATTCAATCAGTATATAATGTTGCATTTTCGCCGGTTGGTCAGGGCAAAGGGGATTATATTCGGGAAGGAATCGGGCGCTATCGTTTTGCCGGTAGGAACGGAGGGCAATATGCACCGGTGGTGTTAATCACCGCACCCCAACAACATCAATTGTATTCATTTCAGTCAGTTGCTCAACCGTTTTCCGATGTAACAATTTCAGGAGAATATGCTGCAAGTAATTTTGTTCCGAACAGATTTTCCACAGTAGAAGGACATACCAGCAGCGGAGGAGCGGTAAAGCTCTCCGGACGGTATCATCCGAAAAATATATCTATCGGAGGTATTGCTCTGGGTTCTTTGGATATTTCCCTCCATGAACGATATAAACAAAAAGAATTTTTGTCTTTGGACAGAATCGATGCAGTTGAATTTGGAAGGAAATGGAGCACGGATAGTCTCACGACGGGTGCTTCTTCCGACGAAGAGATTCGGGAAGGAAGAATTGCATATATGCCGGTGAAAGCGGTCACCGTTGCCGGCGGTTTTGGCACATTGGAACAAAAAAATCAATTTTCGTCAGTTCGATATGACGGGTTGTTTCAATTGAATGGTTCTTCACTGCCGTCAGTATCGTACTTTATTGAAAGCATTTCGGGAGAGGAAAAAGTGAGGAGGATAACGAATCATTGGGTGCGGCAGAACGGAAAAACTGAATATACCATCAAAGAATTTACTCCTTCCCTTCGGTTTGAAAATGAAAAAAGAACCGTTAACGCACTCCGTTCAGATTCACTCGAATCGTCAAGTTATTCGTTTATCACGTATGCTCCCAAATTGTCCGTCAACGATGCATTCGGATTCGATGCCTCTTCTGAATTTGAATGGAGAAACGATGAAGCGTCAGCAAAGGGTTACCTTGAACCACAATCAACATCGTTCACACAGATCTATACGGTTCAGATGAAGGAAGTACAGAATGTGTCGGCCTCGACATCGGTAACATTTCGTGAAAAAAAATATGAACGGGCGTTTCAGTCCAATAATACAAATCAGCAAGCGACATTGATCAAGGCGCAAACGCGTTACAGACCGTTATCGCAGGGGTTGGATCTCGACCTTATGTATGACGCGGCGACACAGAGGACGGCGAAACTGGAGCGGTATTTTTATAAAGTACGAAAAGGGGAAGGGCAATATATTTGGAACGATAACAACGGGAACAGCATTGCCGATCTTGATGACGAGAGGGAATTCATTCCGGACCGGTACGACGGAGAATATATTGCTCTCACATTGAACAGCGAGCAACTGATTCCGATCATTAACCTGAAAGCGTCCTCCCGGATCCGTATCATGCCGCGCCGTTTCATTCCACGTCCTGCCTCTGCGCTCGAAGAGTTACTAACGGTAATTTCAACGGAGACGTATCTTCGACTTGAAGAACGGAGCACAGAACCCGACATTCGAAAAATTTATCTTCTGGATTTCAGCAGCTTCCTTCATCCCGTGACCACTCAGCTGGGATATCAATATATTCAGCAAGACATGTATCTTTTTGAATATAATCCCGATTATTCATTTCGATTTCGATTCAATCAGAGGAACGGTCTCAGTCAATTTGCATCAGGTGTCGAACGCAACTATTCACGCGAACGTTCCGTCCGGTCCCGCCTTCAGGTGTCGAACGAAATATCAAATCAAACCGATGTAATATTTAAAAGCGACAATGCTGTATCATCATCACTGATTAATCGCTCGCGGCAAATCGACCATACAACCCTGTCGACGGATCTGGCGTATCGTCCCGAGACAAACATCGAGATCGGCTTCGTCATTGCAACAAGTCAGGCAGAAGATCGCGCCGGATCATCTGTTGTCCTCGCGGATTTTAACGGCCAAACGGTTCGATTAATTTATGGATTTATCGGCAATGGTCAGATCAGAACAGAATTTTCCCGTGAAGAAGTCATTATCGGAAACCAACCGGCGGGATATGCAATACCGTACGAGTTAACATCGGGAAGGGATTTCGGAAAAAATTATTTATGGACTGTGTCATCCGATTACAGAATTGCAGGAAATATGCAGTTTTCCCTTCAATATTCCGGCCGGACAACATCGAGGTCAACCGTTGTGCATACAGGGAGGATGGAGGTTAGGGCATATTTTTAGCATTTACGACATCAGCTTTTGTGCGAAAGGAAGAGCGGAAATTGTTGTTAAATTCAATCAATAATAAATTTCTTGCAACTGTACGTAAAGAATACTATATTATTGTAATGAAAGTCCCGCCTGAAATGCGGGACTTTTTTTTGATACGTCAATTTATGCCCTCAGTTGCCGAAAACATTACGGAAATTCTTCGTCCCATTACCGACAGGTATCACGCCTTTATTGTTGATGTTTCACTGCGAGGTGAACGAACAAGCAAAGTCGTCGAGATTTACATCGATACGGATGATGGAATTTCGCTCGACGATTGCTCATCCATCAGCAGGGAACTCTCGGAACAACTTGATACGATGGAGTTAATTCCCGGCAGATACCGTCTGGATGTTTCATCTCCTGGATTGGACCGTCCGCTGAAGCTGTTTCGGCAGTACCGGAAGAATATCGGGCGTGTGTGCAAGATTGCTTATGTGTCCGAAGGAAAAAAAGTTTTTCAGGAAGGAATGCTCGAACAGGTGACGGAAGAAACTGTTTCGGTGAAGAAAAACGGAAAGTTGATCGATATTCCTTTTTCACAAATTAAAGAAACGTTTATCATACCTCAAATCAAGTAAGGTGTACATATTTTGGGAGAAGTACAATGAATCATGAGATAGTCGAATCGTTTTCCGGTTTAGTGCGGGATAAAAGCATCGACAAGGATATTTTGGCCGGGATCGTCGAAGATATTTTCGGAATGATGGTGCGGAAGAAATACGGTCTTGATGCACAGTTTGACGTTGTTGTCAATATGGACAAAGGCGACATTGAAATATATCTCGAGCGGCAGGTTGTTGAAGTGGTCGAGAATCCCGCAACCCAGATTGATGTGGAATCAGCACGGAAATTATCCGGTGAAGATCTGGAGATCGGCGAAGAATACGTTGAAATTGTTCCGCTGGCACAATTTGGCCGCCGGCTGGTGACCACCGCAAAACAGAATTTCTCTCAGCGCATCAAAGAAATTGAAAAAGAACTTATTTTCAGCGAATATTCAAACACGATCGGTGAAATTGTGGTCGGTGAGGTATATCAGATTCGGAACAACGATCTTCTGATTATGCACAACAAAAACGAATTGTTGCTCCCCAGAAGCGAACAGATCCCAAAAGAGCGCTTCAAGAAGGGTGATACCGTCCGCGGTGTCGTAAAAGAAGTAAGAAAAAATGCAAGCAATCCCGTTGTGGTCGTTTCACGGACGGACCCGAGATTTTTGGAGCGATTGTTCGAACTTGAAATTCCGGAAGTGTACGACGGCATTATCGAGATTAAAGGAATTGCGCGCGAACCGGGCGAACGGGCAAAGGTTGCCGTGGAATCGTCGGATGACAGGATTGACGCCGTCGGTGCATGTGTCGGCATGAAAGGTGTCCGTATTCACGCGATCGTCCGTGAATTGAACAATGAAAATATCGACGTGATCAATTACAGTCCCGAACGAATGACATTCATCACGCGTGCGCTTGCACCGGCAAAACTGAAAAATATCGAATTGGATAAAGAAAACAGTAAAGCGGTGGTCACGGTCGAAGAATCTCAGGTATCCATGGCTATCGGCAAGGGGGGGCAGAATATCCGTCTTGCAAGTAAACTGACCGGATTCGACATACAACTGGTCAAAGAAGGAAGCGAGTATGATATTGATCTTGAAGAATTCAAGGAAGAACTCGGCGAAGATCTGTATAACAAGTTTGCAGAGGCGGGATATGAGACAGCAAAGGAAGTCATCGATGCCGACTTTGACGATCTTGTGGAAGAGATCGGTGCTGAAGAAGAAAAATTGAAAGAGATTGTTGAGCTCATCAAAAAGGAATATGAAGAAGCTGAGGTAGACGAGGAAGATGAGTCTGATGAAGAGGATGAGAAAGCAGAAGAAAAAGTAGATGAGAAAGAGGAAACAAAAAATTCGGAAACGGAAAAAGAAGCCTCATAATACAGCGTCAACCTAAAGGAACCTAATGTCCGAAGCAGTAAAGAAAATAAAAGTAAAGGATGTTGCGAAAGATTTAAACATCAGTTTTAATGATGTTGTAGCTTTTTTGAATAAAAAAGGCTACAAACAGGTGAAGAACATCATGTCCGTTGTGGACGAGACGATGATGCGTGATATTAACGCGCATTTCAAAAAAGAAAAGGACATCGCGGAGCGGCATCAGCGGAAAATTGCTGATATGAAGGAAGCCCGCCGTCGTTCGTCGGAATCGAAAGCACGGGAGGAAGAGGCTGTTGCGGAAGAGAAGAAGCTGTCCGAAGCCGAAGCGGTTGTTGAGGAACCGGTAGTTGCTGAAGAAGTACCGAAAATCGAAGAAGGACCCGCCTTGGTCTTGCCGCAGCCTCTCGAGGAGCCGGAAGAGGAGAAAACGGAAGAAGAGAAATCCACTTCACCCCTGGAAACACTTCGGGCAAATCGCACTGCGCAAATGAAGGGATTGACGGTAAAGGGAAAGATGGAGTTGGCAAAGCCGAAATCGGCGAACCGACCTTCTAAACCGGCAAAGCCCGGTGCTCCCGCTGACGCTGCAGAAAGCGAAGAGCAGAAGAAGAAGAAGAAAAAGAAAAAGAAAATCGCCGGCGGGGTGGACTCAAAAGCAGTGGAAGCCGAAGGCGAAAGCGATTCAAAACAAAAACGCAAGAAAAAAGGAAAGCTTCGTCCGTATGAGATTGATCAGGGTGAAGTTGACGAAACAATTAAGCGTACACTCGCCGAACTTGATGATGCGGATTCCGTTGTCAGCACCAGAGCGGCGCTCAGAAAAAAACGGAAGAGGGAACGCGAAGAAGAACAGGCGGCACAGGAAGAAGCACGGGCGCTGGAAGCGAATAAAATCCGCGTAACAGAATTTGTGTCGGTCGGCGAAATTGCAAATTTGATGAATGTCCGTCCCTCCGATGTCATTGCGAAATGTATCAGTCTCGGAATGATGGTCTCCATCAATCAGCGGCTGGACAAGGATACGATTGTCTTACTAGCTGATGAATTCGGCAAGCAGGTTGAATTCGAATCGGAGTTCACTGTTGAAACGCTGGAAGATACGCCGGACGCTCCCGAAACACTTAAACCCCGTGCTCCCGTTGTCACCATCATGGGACATGTGGATCATGGTAAAACATCCATGCTCGATTACATTCGCAATGCAAATGTTGTTGCCGGCGAATCGGGCGGAATCACTCAGCACATCGGTGCGTATGAAGTAGAATTGCCGAGCGGAAAACATATCGCGTTTCTTGATACACCGGGTCACGAAGCATTTACTGCAATGCGAGCACGCGGTGCACAGGTAACGGACATCGTTGTCCTTGTCGTTGCGGCGGAAGATAATGTCATGCCGCAGACAATCGAGGCGATCAACCATGCGAAGGCGGCGAATGTGCCGATTATCATTGCTATTAATAAAGTGGATAAACCGGAAGCAAATCCCGACAGGATTAGGCAGCAATTGTCGGATCGCGGTGTGCTGGTTGAAGAGTGGGGTGGCAAGTATCAGTCTGTGGAAGTTTCTGCAAAATCAGGAAAGAACATGGATATCCTTCTTGAAAAGATTTTGCTTGAGGCCGAGGTGTTGGATTTGAAAGCGAATCCCGATCGGATGGCGCGTGGTGCTGTTGTTGAATCTCAGGTGGACAAAGGAAAAGGAACAATCGGCACTGTGCTGGTGCAAAAAGGTACGCTGAAAGTAGGCGATCCGTTTATTTGCGGTATCTACAGCGGTAAAGTAAAAGCTATGTATGACGAACGCGGCAGAAAAGTTACCACTGCTCCTCCGTCGACCCCTGTTCAAATTCTTGGATTTGACGGTATTCCCGCTGCAGGAGATCAATTTATTGCCGTTGAATCTGATCGGTTGTCGCGCGAAATCAGCTTAAAGCGACAGCAATTAAAGCGGGAGCAGGACTTCCGTCAGGTGCATATGGTGACGCTGGATGATATCTCCCAGCAGATTCAGGCGGGGCATCAGGTTCGCGAATTGTCGATTGTCGTAAAAGGTGACGTGGACGGTTCGGTTGAAGCTCTGGCGGAATCCTTGATGAAACTGTCAACGGAAGAAGTGAAAATTAAAGTCATCCATAAAGGTGTCGGCTCTATTTCAGAATCTGATATCGTGTTGGCTGCCGCATCACGGGCGCTCATTGTCGGTTTCCATGTTCGTCCGAATCTTAATGCGAGAAGACTTGCAGAAAAAGAAAATGTTGAAATCCGTCTATACAGCATCATCTACGATGCAATTAATGAAATTAAAAATGCCTTGGAAGGATTGCTGGCTCCGACAGTGACAGAAGAAGTCGTCGCAACCGTGGAGGTCCGCGAAACTTTCAAAGTACCGAAGATTGGTCTTGTTGCAGGGTGTTTTGTTCTCGACGGCAAGATTTCACGAAACAGCAAAGTACGTTTGGTTCGGGACGGCGTCAGCATCTTTACGGGCGGATTGGCATCGCTCCGTCGGTTCAAGGATGACGTAAAGGAAGTGGACAAAGGATTCGAATGCGGTTTGGGTCTTGAAAACTTCAACGACGTTAAAGTTGGCGATATCATCGAATCATATAAACTTGTAGAAACAAAAAGAAAGTTGTCATAATGTCGATCAGAACCGAACGGGTCGCTTCTCTGATCAGGGAAGAATTGGGAACAATGCTCAGCAGAGCGTACAGCGGAAGCACGGAATACGGCTTTGCCACCGTGACCGAAGCCCGCGTAACGCCCGATCTGCGTATTGCACGGGTGTTCGTCAGTATCATGGGATCAAAAGAGAAGCAGGAAAAGACGATGGAACAGATCCAGAAACACAAAGGACGCTATCGTTCGGAACTTGGCTCAAGGATTAATCTCAAGTTTGTGCCGGATATTGAATTTCATCATGATACGTCTCTGGACAATGCAATGCATATCGAAGAGTTGATAAAGCAGATCCATAAGTCGGATAAGAAGGAAGAGTGATGTGGGTACATGCGGGAGAAAAGCAGCGTCTGGATTTTGAAGAAGGAGAGATCATTCTGGTCAATAAACCGATTGATTGGACCTCATTTGATGTGGTTGCAAGAATCCGGACAATGTTTGAGATTAAAAAGGTGGGACATGCAGGGACGCTGGATCCTAAAGCAACGGGATTGTTAATCGTCTGCACCGGTAAAATGACCAAAAATATTGATAGTATTGTCGGTCTGGAAAAAGAATATACGGGTGCAATGGAATTGGGATCCCGTACAAAAAGCTTTGATTCGGAGACGGAAATCTTTGAAACCAATGATATTAGCTTAGTAGACGAAAATAAAATCCACCGTGCAATGGAATCTTTTTTAGGTAAACAGCAGCAGCTTCCTCCGATGTATTCGGCTATTAAAAAGAATGGACGAAGGCTTTATAAGGATGCGCGAAAAGGTAAAGAAGTGAGCAGATCGACACGGGAAATTGAAATCAAGGCATTTAATTTGATCGCCTGGAATCCGCCGCTGGCGGAATTTAGAGTTGTCTGCTCCAAAGGCACGTATATAAGAGCTTTGGCGAATGATCTCGGAGAAACACTCGGCTGCGGTGCGTACTTGAAACGGTTAACCAGAACGATGATCGGTGATTTTTCATTATCGGATGCTCTGGGAATAGATCAATTGCATACATTAAATGCTAAACTTCATCCTGTGGTACCGCAGGTATGATAATTTATTCTTCGCTTAAAGACGTTCCGTTTCAGAAAAATACATCACTATCCATAGGGATGTTTGATGGTGTCCATAAGGCGCACCAGTCCATCATCAACAAAGTGGTTGATCAGGCTAGGAACAGAAGCGGAAGAAGCATGATTGTGACATTCGATCCTCATCCTGGAGAAGTGGTTTCGAATGGTAAGCGTACGATAGAAGTATTATCTACATTGAATGAAAAGCTCTATCGTATTGAAAAATTTGGAGTTGATGCAGTTTTTATCATTCCATTTACATATGAGTTTTCACGACTCTCCTTTACGGAGTTTTATTCGACATACATCATTGAGGGTGTGGGTGTGACCGGTGTTGTTGAAGGGTACAATCATCAATTCGGACGAGATCGTGAAGGCGGTATGCGTCAGGTAGCTGCACTGAGTGCTAAGTTCGGTTTCTCCTCGGAAGTCGTTTCAATGATGAAGGAAGGAGAGCACGAAATCAGCAGTTCCGCTATCAGAAATGCACTCCGTGAAGGTGACGTACCGTTAGCAAATGCCATGCTGGGGTATCAGTATCAGTTTTCCGGTGTTGTGGTCCGCGGATTTGGACGAGGAAAACAACTTGGGTATCCTACGGCAAACATTGCTCTTGATAACCGGAAAAAAATGGTTCCCCGCATCGGGATTTATGCGGTCAGAATCAATGTGGAAGGAATGTGGTATGGCGGAATGATGAGTATCGGCCACAATCCGACATTCGGCGATGCTCAGGAACGCACAATCGAGGTAAACATCTTTAATTTCGATAAAGACATTTACGATGAAACGGTGACCGTTCAATGCATTGCCAGAACGCGAAGCGAAAAAAAATTCGAGTCGGTGGACGATTTGATCAAGGAGATGGGGAACGACAAAATTGTAATTTCAAAAATTTTAGAACAACATAATCAAATATCTTAATAAAAGGAGTACCAATGGCAATCACAAAGGAACAAAAACAGGAATTCGTCAAGAAGTTCGGCAAGGGTGCAAACGATACAGGTTTACCCGAAGTGCAGATCGCAATTCTTACGGCGAATATCAATTCCCTGTCGGACCATTTCGCAAAGTTCAAAAAGGATAATCATTCCCGGGTGGGGTTGTTGAGAATGGTCGGAAAACGCCGACGTCTTCTCGATTATCTGATGAAAAAAGATATCAATCGATATCGGAAAATTATCGGCGAATTGTCGATACGTAAATAAGCTATTCACACGAAATTACTGTACACAGAAAAGAAGAAAATAATATGATAGTAAAAAAGAGCGCCACGATCGGCAAGTACGATCTGGAATTTGAAACAGGCCGGTTTGCCAAACAGGCAGACGGCGCGGTGATGATCCGATATGCGGACACCATGGTATTGGCTACAGTTGTCTCTGCCAAAAAGCCAAAAGAAGGTGCTGATTATTTTCCCCTTCAAGTGGAATTCAGAGAAAAATTATCCGCTGCAGGAAAGATCCCCGGCGGTTATTTGAAGAGGGAAGGGCGCCCGTCGGACAAGGAAATATTGTCCGCCAGGTTGATTGATCGACCGATTCGGCCGATGTTTCCGGAAAACTATCATTGCGATACCCAGGTCATTGTGACCGTATATTCATCGGATCAACAGAATGATGCCGATGTCCTCGGTGCTTGCGCCGCGTCGGCCGCATTGATGATCTCCGATTCACCGTTTCAGGGTCCGATCGCAGAAGTGCGTGTGGGACGGTTGAACGGTTCGTTTTTAATAAATCCGACATTCGCCGAACTTGAATTGAGCGATATGGACGTGACGGTTGCCGGCACCGAGAGCTCCATTCTGATGGTGGAAGGGGAGTCGAGAGAAATATCGGAAGAGGATATGCTCGCTGCTCTTGCATTCGGTCATGAAGCAATCAAAAAGATTTGTCAGATTCAGAAAGAATTCGCCGCCGCTGTGAAGGTGACAAAGCGTGTCGTTGAACCGAAAGTATTCGATCAGGCATTATTGAGCGATGTCCAAAAGCTTGCTGCGGAACAGCTACGAACTGCAGCACACACTGTCAGTGCGAAGGATGAACGCTCTGCCCGCCGCAATGAAATTGTTGAAGGTGTTCTGGAATCGCTGAAAGAAAAATATCCCGAACAGGAAGAGACGATTCAGGAAATTATTCACGACATCGAAAAACGTGAAATGCGCGAAATGATTCTCGGCGAGAAAAAACGCCTTGACGGCCGTGGTCTTGCCGATGTCCGCACCATTACTATCGAAACTGCTGTGCTTCCTCGGGCGCATGGTTCGGCATTGTTCACCCGCGGCGAAACACAGTCGCTCACAACTGTCACGCTGGGAACAAAGGATGACGAACAAAACACGGACGGTTTGATTGAATTCAAACCCCGCCGGTTCATGCTGCATTATAATTTTCCGCCGTTCAGTGTCGGAGAGGTTGGACGCCTTGGAACAACGGGCCGCCGCGAAATAGGACATGGAAATCTTGCGGAACGGGCTTTGAAAAATTTGATAGCGGACGAAAAAGAATTTCCTTATACGATTCGAATCGTTTCGGACATTCTTGAGTCGAACGGATCTTCTTCCATGGCAACGGTCTGCGCCGGTTCTCTTGCATTGTTCGATGCAGGTGTGCCGCTTAAAAAGGCATGTGCGGGAATTGCAATGGGATTGGTGAAAGAAAATGACCGTGTGGCGATTTTAAGCGACATCCTCGGCGACGAAGATCATCTCGGCGATATGGATTTTAAAGTGGCCGGAACCGTCGATGGAATTACCGCATTTCAGATGGATATTAAAATTCAAGGCATTACGCTTGAGATTATGAAAACAGCGCTGGAGCAGGCAAAAGCAGGCAGATTACACAAGCTGGAAAAAATGAATGCTGCTGTCGACAAACCGCGCGGGGCATTAAGTTCGTATGCGCCGCGATTTACGACGATAAAAATCCCGACGGATCTGATTGGCTCTGTCATCGGACCGGGCGGGAAAATGATTCGGAGTATTGTGGCGGATTCCGGTGCGACGTCCATCAACATTGAAGATGATGGCTCAATCCAAATTGCCGCAACAACGAAGGAAGCAAGCGACAAAGCACTTGCGCTGATCAATGCAATTACCGCTGTTCCCGAACCGGGAACAATTTATAAAGCGACGGTGAAGCGCATTATGGATTTCGGCGCCTTTGCTGAAATCCTTCCCGGCAAAGAAGGTTTGATTCACATTTCTCAGCTGGATGTCAAACGCGTTGCAAAAGTTTCCGATGTTGTAAAAGTCGGCGACGTCATCGAAGTAATATTACTTGAGATTGATGAAAAAGGAAGACTAAATCTCAGTAGGAAGGCGTTAATGACGCAGGAGAAAAAAGATGCTGCTCCTGCTCCTGAACCTCAACCGGTAAAGTAAGGCATCATGGTATCACCATCCCCAACAGCCGTTGGGGATTTTTTTTTTACAAAATTTATTACACCGAAGATCCGCGGTGATCGCAGGTTGCTGAAAGTGCATGGATAAGGAAATTCAAACTTCAAAACCGCTGCGGGGAGAACTCCGAGTACCCGGCGACAAATCTATTTCTCATCGGTCCGTAATGATCGGAGCAATTTCTCAGGGAACGACGGAGATTACAGGTTTTCTCAATGCCGCAGATCCGTTGAGCACGGTATCTTGCTTTCAGTCACTTGGTGTGAAACATGAAATCGACGGGGAAGCAATACATATTCACGGGAAAGGTTTGCGCGGTTTGCGGCAATCGCCCGGTCCGCTGGATGCTGGCAATTCAGGGACGACAATGCGCTTAATGGCGGGGATTCTTGCCGGACAAGCGTTCTCCAGCACTCTGATCGGAGACCGCTATCTGATGCAGCGGCCGATGAAGCGTATTATTGATCCTCTTGCGAAGATGGGAGCAACGATCTCCGCATCGGATCGATTTACTGCTCCGTTGACTATCCAACCTGCAGACCGCTTAACGGCCATCGACCATACGATGACCATTGCAAGTGCACAGGTAAAATCTGCAATTTTATTTGCTGGATTGTATGCGGACGGCATCACCAGAGTGATTGAAAATGAACCATCGCGCGATCATACGGAGCGGATGCTGCACTTAACATCAGAGAACGCTGACGGAAAAAGTGTCATATCGGTTGAAGGCGGAAAAGAACTTCAAGCGGCATCATTTTTAATACCCGGCGATCCCTCCTCGGCGGCATTCTTTGTTGTCGCAGCACTGATTGTTCCGGGTTCAGAAATTAAAATTGAGTCGGTAGGATTAAATCCGACCCGGACAGGTTTTT
>CAZQSI010000013.1:53325-54681 GCA_964596155.1 uncultured Chitinophagaceae bacterium | reverse complement strand
CTGTCGGGAATTTCTGGAGCAGGCCGCAGTTCTTCTGTTGACCTTTCGTTTACCGAAGCCAATGAAACGGTGAAAGCATATAAATCCGGTACGCACCAGCACACACCGGAGATTGAAACGATTCTTGAAGATTTCGCAAAACAGAAGGCGACCGTAACATTTGTCCCTCACTTATTGCCGATCACTCGGGGAATTTATTCAACAATCTACGCGGAACGGACCTCCTCTTCGTCCGACGAAAAGATTGCCGCCGCCTATCATACGTATTATGAGAAAGCGCCGTTTGTACGCATCCTCGGTGATCGTATTCCTGAAATTAAACATGTTCAGCATACGAATTTCTGTGATATCGGATGGAAGATGTACGAACGAAACAATCACATTATTATTCATTCCGTCCTCGACAATCTCATTAAAGGAGCGGCAGGTCAGGCGGTCCAAAATATGAACATCATGTTCGGATTCAACGAAACCGACGGATTGGTATAAACCATTCACCATGACACCCAACATCTGAATTACCGTTCAACACTCCATGAAAAATAAAAAAATAAAAATTATAGACGGCGGCGTCTGTGCACCGCAGGGATTTCTCGCGGCAGGAGTCCGTGCAGGAATTAAAAAATCAAAGAAAGACATCTCCCTCATCTATTCGGATCTGCCTGCGGTCGCTGCAGGAGTGTTTACACAGAGCGCCACTGTCGCAGCATGCGTCACGATCGATCAGCAGCAGCTGAAGCGAACTAAAAAATTCAAAGCAATTCTCGTCAACAGCGGCAATGCAAACGCCTGTACAGGTCAACGCGGCATGATGAACGCAAAACAATCGATCGCAACGGCCGCATCGGCGCTCGGCATCAAGGAATCGCAGATTCTTATTGCTTCCACCGGTGTGATCGGTCAATTCCTTCCAATGGATAAAATGACACTCGGTATTTACGACGCGGTGAAGCATTTGCGTCCCTCGGGAAACAGCGATGCCGCCGAAGGAATCTGCACAACGGATAATTTCCCCAAGGAATATGCCGTTGAAATCGACATCGGGGGAATGCCGGTGCGTATCGGCGGCATGGCGAAAGGCTCGGGAATGATCGCCCCCAATATGGCGACGATGCTCGCATTTATTACAACCGATGCACGTATCGCACCCGGTCTGTTGAAAAAAACATTTCGTGCTGCGAATGATCTTTCATTCAATCGAATCACCGTGGACGGCGATACGAGCACGAATGACATGTCGCTGATTTTTGCCAACGGCAAATCCGAAACAGCAGAACTGAAGGAAGGAACAGCAGATTACAGGAAGTTTGCTGCGGCGCTGGAACATCTGTTGATCGTGTTATCCAAAATGATCGT
>CAZQSI010000013.1:41481-53225 GCA_964596155.1 uncultured Chitinophagaceae bacterium | reverse complement strand
AAAAACTACGATATCAATTTCCCCGAAGAAAAAGCAAAAGAAATTTTAATGCAGAAGGAAGTAACGATCACGGTCGATTTAAACGGCGGCAAACATTCGGCTACATTTTGGACGTGCGACCTGTCCGCCGAATATGTCCGGATTAATGCATCGTACCGTTCTTAACGGCAACAAATAAACCATTCACTGATTGAGACTATGAACCAATCAAAAGAAGAGATACTCATTGAGGCGCTCCCCTACATCCAGAAGTATGAAGGGAAAACCTTCGTTGTGAAATACGGCGGTGCGGCACAGACGGAAAAAGAACTAAAACTCCGTTTTGCAAAAGATGTCACAATCCTCAAAAAAATCGGCATCAACATTGTGATCGTTCATGGCGGCGGCAAGGAAATCACCGACATTGCATACAAGCTCGGCATCGAAACACAATTCGTGAACGGTCATCGTTTTACAGATCAAAAAATGGTCGACGTTGTTCAGATGGTTCTCGCCGGAAAAATCAACAAGGAGATCGTCAACCTGATCAACCAGAATGACGGCGAATCCGTCGGTCTGAGCGGTGTGGACAACAACCTGCTGACAGCCGAACGATATTTGGAAGATGGGGAAGATATCGGGCTGGTCGGAAAAATCGTCGGAGTGAATGTTCCGTTTCTCGAAATGTTCCTCTCAAACAAATTAATGCCGGTGATTGCTCCCTTTGGTGTTGGCACCGACGGGACGATATATAATGTCAATGCCGATCTTGCCGCTGCCGCGGTTGCCTCGGCACTGAAAGCCGAAAAATTGGTCTATCTCAGCGATGTGGAAGGAGTCATCGCCAACAAGAAGCTCGTTTCATCGCTGACTGAACAACATGCGCGCGAACTGTTTGGCGAAGGAGTGATAAACGGCGGAATGATTCCGAAAGTAAAATCGGCGTTCTCAACGCTCCATTCCGGAGTAAAAAAGGTGCATATGATCGACGGACGAAAAAAACATTCGCTCCTTCTGGAAATTTTTACGGACGAAGGAATCGGAACGGAGCTCGTGCTATGATCAAAAAAGATTTCCTCTCCATAGCAGCATTGACTCACTCCGAAGTCATGGAACTGCTCTCATTGACCGACGCTCTCAAAAATGATCCGGGCAAAAAACCGCTCGCGGGAAAGACGGTGGCGATGATCTTTCAAAAGCCGTCACTCAGAACGCGCGTATCGTTCGAAGTCGGCGTCGTTCAATTGGGCGGACATGCGATATTTTTAACCGACGAAGGTGTCGGACTCGGAGTCCGGGAATCCGCAGCGGACGTTGCAAACGTTCTCTCCCGGTTCAATGATGCGATTGTGGCGCGGGTATTCAATCATCAACTGCTCCTCGATCTGGCGTCGCATGCGACCGTTCCCGTCATCAACGCTCTCTCCGATTTATCACACCCGTGTCAGATTTTGGCGGATCTGTACACCATCCGCCAGCACAAGAAACTCCGCGATCATGTAAAAATCGCCTATGTCGGCGACGGCAATAACATCGTTAATTCATGGCTCGAACTTTCGACGATCATTCCGGTGCATCTCACCCTGGCAATACCGTACGGATACGAACCGGATCAGTCGATATTTCAACATGCGCTTGATGCAAAGGTGAGCCGTATTGAAATCATCCGCGATCCGAGAAACGCCGTCAATAAAGCCGATGTCGTCTACACGGACACCTGGACAAGCATGGGAAGAGAACAGGAAAAGACAAAAAGAATTTATGATTTCTGGGAATATCAGGTGAACTCCTCCCTTTTGCGTCAGGCAAAAAAGGATGTCATCGTGATGCACTGCCTGCCCGCTCACCGGGGAGAAGAAATCACCAGCGAAGCGCTCGACGGACCGCTCTCCGTAGTCAATGATCAGGCGGAAAACAGACTTCATGTTCAAAAAGCAATCATGGCACAATTGATCGGAACACAGCGATGAATAAATTTCAGCGTCAATTTATCATAAAGGAAATCATTCAGAATCACGACGTCAGCAACCAGGAAGAACTTGTGTCCGTGCTGAAGAAGAGAGGAATTGTCGTCACGCAGGCAACGCTCTCCCGAGATTTCGCCGAGATGGGCATCGTGAGAATCCATGCGAAAGGGAAACTGCGGTATTCCCTTTCGACACACTTTGAGGAAGGCGCGATCACTCCTCTTGTCACACAAGAAGTATTGGGAATTGAATCCAACGAATCGTTGATCGTCGTGCGCACCCTTCCCGGCCGCGCAAGCGGTGTGGCGTCGTACATCGACTCCGTCAGAAATAAATTGATTCTCGGCACGATCGCAGGAGATGATACGGTGCTGGTGACGCCCGTTTCCGTTAAAAAAACCTCGGCATTGATAAAACAGATGAAAAAAATGTTATTGGAAAAATAATTCCGGAGTACATTCCGGCGTTCCGCAGAACATCATTCCTTAACCAACAGAAAGAAGAATAATGAAAAAAGAAAAAATTGCAGTTGCATATTCCGGCGGTCTTGATACATCCGTAATCGTAAAATGGCTCCAGGAAAAATATCATGCCGATGTCATCACGGTCACCGGAAATCTCGGTCAGAAAAAAGAACTGATCGGCGTTCCGGAAAAGGCATACAAATCCGGTGCAAAGAAAGTGTTCATGCAGAACCTGGAGGAAGAATTTGTTTACGATTACATCTTCCCCGCATTAAAAGCCGGCGCATTATATGAGCATACCTATCCTATGGCCACGTCGCTCGGCAGGCCGCTCTTGGCCAAAGCATTGGTGGAAGTGGCAAAACGGGAACGGTGTACTGCGGTTGCTCACGGCTGCACGGGAAAAGGAAACGATCAGGTTCGTTTTGAAGTCGCCGTGATGGCGCTTGCTCCGGAGATCAGAGTCATTGCCCCGCTCCGTGAATGGGAATTCAAATCCCGCGAGGAGGAAGTGGAATATTGCGAAAAACACGGAATACCGGTGGCGGCGACGAAAGCGAGTCCCTATTCCATCGATGAAAATATCTGGGGAACCAGCATCGAGTGCGGCATTCTGGAAGATCCGATGGAAGTGGCGCCGCAGGATGCGTATCAACGAACAGTGTCGCCGGAAAAAGCTCCGGATAAACCGACATATATCATGATTGAATTCAAAGGCGGTGTGCCGGTGGGACTGAACGGAGTGACAATGGACGGCGTCTCGCTGATTCACAAACTCAACAGCATCGCAGGAGCGAACGGCATCGGACGTCTTGATCTCGTTGAGAACCGTCTGGTCGGAATTAAATCACGGGAAATTTACGAAGCGCCTGCTGCAACAACGCTTCATTTTGCCCACCGTGAACTTGAACGGCTGACCCTCGACAAAGATGTGTCGCATTACAAAGCAAAACTCGCAAATGACTATGCCGACATTATCTACAACGGATTGTGGTTTTCGCCGCTGAAGAAAGCGCTCGACGGCTTCATCAACGAAACTCAAAAAAACGTTACCGGACATGTGAAACTGAAATTATACAAAGGCAACATCGAAATTGCCGGACGGACTTCTCCGTATTCGCTTTACGATCTGAAACTGGCAACCTACACTTCCGAAGATCAGTACGACCATACAGCTGCGGAAGGTTTCATAAAAATATATGGTCTTGGACTTAAGACGTACAACAAAGTCAACAAGGAAAAATTTGCGAAAGTCAAAAAGGTTCTGAAGCGGAAAAAGTAAGCTTCAGTCAGCGTTGTGTACAAGAAAAATCCCCGAATCTGATTCGGGGATTTTTTTTGAGATTGACCTGTCCTGTGATTCGTTATTTTATGAATGTTCCGTTTCGCAATTCGGTAAACGCCTGCTGCAATTCCGATTGAGTGTTCATGACAATCGGACCTCCCCACGCAACAGGTTCCTTCAACGGTTTTCCGGAAACAAGCAGGAATCGAATGCCGTTTTCACCTGCCTGAACGGAAACTTCATCGCCGTTGTCAAATAAAATAAGAGAACGGTTTCCCGACCACTCCAGACGTTCCTCGCCGTTCGGAAGAAGAGTTTCCCGTGCAATATCCTGCGGCGCCGACGCATTGTGGAATGTACCTGATCCTTCAAAAATATATGCGAATGCCTGACGGTATGTTTCTACCTTTAATGTTTTCCGTTTACCCGGCGGTACATAAATGTCGAGATACCGCGGATCGGCAGCAATTCCGTCCACCGGGCCTTTCTTCCCCCAGAATTCTCCGCAGATGATCCGTGCAATCGTTCCGTCATCGTCAGTAACGACAGGAATTTCGGTTGATGTGACATCCTGATATCTCGGCGCCGACATTTTTAGAGAGGATGGAAGATTTGCCCAAAGCTGAAAGCCGTGCATCCTTCCCTGTTCATCGCCGTGAGGCATTTCCTGATGCAGAATTCCTCTTCCTGCGGTCATCCATTGCACGTCTCCGGCACCGAGCGAACCGTTGTTCCCCAGACTATCACTATGATTAACATTGCCTGCCAATACATAGGTGATGGTTTCAATACCTCTATGCGGATGCCATGGAAATCCAGCCTTGTAATCTTCCGGCCGTTCGTTGCGAAAATCATCAAGCAGAAGGAATGGATCAAATTCCGACGGATTGCCGAATCCGAATGCACGGCGGAGATGGACCCCTGCCCCTTCCATTGTCGGCTGGGCTTGAATAATTCTTTTTACCGGTCTAATTGACATATATGCTCCTGTTGACAAAAATGTTGTGCGCTTATTTGATACGGGTCACCGCCGCACCTTCATCCCACTTGAATATCAGACTAAAATATGTGATTTTCACTCATCAATATTCAAAGGGGCTGATATGTTCAGAAACCTAAGCATTACAACAAAACTTTCTCTCACTTTTGTTCCCATTTTCATCGCCGGCATTGCTCTCAGCATTTACATCAACTCCGTCACTCAGGAAGAGCAGATGCAAACGCAGGCACTTGAAGCGGCAAATGAAAAGGCTCTGATCGTGCGCGAATCGCTCGTGAACATGATGATTGAAAGTCAGATGGTGAACGACAAGTACCTCGAAAAGGTAAAGCAAATAGCTCATCTGAACGATCTCTATATCAGGATCGATACTGCCCGGCTGAAGCTCGCCGAAGATTTTATGGACAGTTCCCGTTCGGCACGATTGGGTGACAGGATGACGAAGGCAAATGCCAAGGATGAATATGATATAGAATACGGCAATCAGGTCCTCTCGTCAGGCACCGCGCAATGGATCCGTCTTGGTGACGACTTTAAGGCGATGATTCCGTTTGTCGCAGAAAAAAAGTGTCAACGCTGTCACGATGTTCAAATTGGCGATGTGCTCGGCGTAGCACATTTGGATTTTCCTTTGACATCGGTTATCGAAGCAAACGATGCCAACATCCGCCGCTCTGCGCTCATCTCAAGCGGTGTTGCCGTGTTTGTGATTGCGGCAGGTTTTCTATTTTTCCGATCTCTTGTACAAATTCCTCTGAAAAAACTTGAGGCTGCATCCGAACGGATCGGAGCGGGCGATCTTTCGGATTCGGACGACGTGCGCGAAGGAAATGACGAAGTCGGCAAATTGGCGCGCTCCTTCCGCCAAATGAAACAATCACTGAAAGCAAGTCAGGATGCGATGCGCATCTCCACCGTCGGACAGGTCGCTTCGTCATTGATACAGGATTTTCGCGCACCGATAAAAGACATTGTGGAATCCATCGAAGAAATAAAGAAATCATCGATGGATGACGCCAAACGGCACGCCCTGCTCGACGATGCGAAGGAATCGGCGCAATTGGTGAACCGGATGACGCAGGATCTGTTCGATTTCACGTCGGGCAACATTACCATCGACAAAAAACTTTCGAGCGTCGGAAAACTCGTCAGAACCATCACTGCCGGAATAAAACCGGATCTCGATAAACAAGGAATTCAATTTTCCGCTTCTGTGAAATATGACGGGCAGGCGATTATCGATCCGGACCGGACTGCACGTGCAATTGATAATATCATTTCATACGCCGCTAATTACGTTCCTTCGAAAGGAATGATCAGTCTGGAGACAGATTCGGACTCCGGAAAGCTCATCTTCAGAATCAGCGATAACGGAAGCGGCATTCCTGCGGAATTTCGAACGAAGATTTTCGAACCGTTCGTTAAAGTGGTTCAGGGAGGCGGAGTCGGACTCGATATGGCATTGGCGAAATCCCTTATTGAAAAACAAGGAGGAACAATTTCACTGAATTCGGAAGAAGGAAAGGGAACTACCTATACGATCATGCTGCCGATGTAAACCGCTTTCCATCGGAAAACGATACACAAAGCCGCTGCCTGATCAGCGGCTTTTCGCTTTTAAATCAAAACTTTCTTCATGATTCTTTTGTTATACATTGCGGACGATTTCGTGCCATCATTTTGTTATCTTGATACTCGTTGAATTATCCTCTACATTAAACCATAGGAGTGGTTCTATGCTTTCTGAAAATATCAATATCCTCACTGCGTTTGCATTCGGTCTGCTGTCATTCATTTCCCCCTGTGTGCTGCCAATTATTCCGGGATATATTTCGTTCATTTCGGGACATACATTAGATGATCTGAAAGAAAACAATGCGTCAGCAGCACGGGCAGTGATGCTCAATTCACTTGTTTTCATTGCAGGCTTTACGCTGATATTCGTTCTGATGGGTGCCGCCGCCACTTCAATTGGCCGGCTGTTGAATGAGAATCTGAGCCTGATCAGCAAGATTGCGGGAGGCATCATCATCATTTTCGGCCTTCATATGATTGGGATTTTTAAGATTGGTTTTCTCAATTATGAAAAACGTTTCCACTTACAGGAGAAAAAACTCGGCATTTTCGGCTCCTTTGCAGTTGGCTCGGCATTTGCATTTGGTTGGACACCATGCATCGGACCCGTCCTGGCAGGCATTCTCGCAATCGCAAGCCAGCAGGAAACGGTGACCCAGGGAATTGTTTTGTTGTTCGTCTATTCGCTCGGCCTGGGAATACCCTTTTTTCTGACGGCAGTGAGTATTAACAAATTTTTCACCGTCTTCAACCGAATTAAAAAACATTTTCATACGATTGAAGTGGTCGGAGGAGTGATGCTCATTGCGGTGGGAATTCTGATGATAACAAATTATTTGACGATCATTGCGGGATATTTTTCAAAATGGTTTCCGTTCCTCAATGATCTTTCGTAACATTTTTTCATTGCCCCGTACCTTCTACAATCGGTATTCGGCAATGTGACATCATCCAAAGAAAGAACAGCTTATGGAAAAAGAAACACGAGTTCTCGACGAGGTGACGATCCGTTTCGCAGGCGATTCCGGCGACGGTATGCAGTTGACCGGAGGTCAATTCACCAATACATCGGCCGCCATGGGAAACGATCTTTCCACGCTTCCGGATTATCCCGCCGAGATCAGAGCGCCGATCGGAACGACATATGGAGTCAGCGGATTCCAGATTCATTTTGGTGCAACGGAAATCAACACTCCGGGCGACCATTGCGATGTGCTTGTGGCAATGAATGCTGCATCATTGAAGGTTAATCTGCGGTCTCTGGTTGACAACGGAATCATTATTGTCAACACCGACGGATTCGGCGACAAGAATTTAAAGCTGGCGGGTTATGCTCAAAGCCCGCTCGCAGACGACTCCTTATCAAAGTACCAGGTGTTTCAGGTTGATATTACAAAACTGACAAATCTGGCGCTGGCGGACATGAATCTCGGCCAGAAGGTTGTTGACAAAACAAAAAACTTTTTTGCGCTCGGAATGATGTACTGGATGTTCAACCGAACGCTGGATAACACGCTGCAGTGGATTACCGAAAAATTTGAGAAAAAACCAGAACTGGTCGAAGCGAACACGCGCGTTATGAAAGCAGGATGGAACTATGCCGAAACCACGGATATTTTTGTCGTGAAGTACGACGTAAAACCGGCGCCGCTCGTCCCCGGAAAATACCGGAACATCAACGGCAATCAGGCAACTGCGCTTGGTTTTGTCGCTGCTGCGGAAAAAGCGTCGCTTCCGTTGTTTTTGGGATCGTATCCCATCACTCCCGCCAGCGATATTCTTCATGAGCTATCCAATTTCAAAAATTTCGGTGTCAAAACATTTCAGGCAGAAGACGAGATAGCCGGCATCACCAGCGCCATCGGCGCATCATTCGGAGGTTCACTGGCAATCACTACCACCAGCGGTCCGGGTGTAGCATTGAAAACCGAGGCGATCGGTCTTGCCATCATGGTCGAACTTCCGCTTGTCATCGTCAACGTACAGCGCGGAGGACCGAGCACAGGTTTGCCGACCAAAACGGAACAGGCAGACTTACTGCAGGCTGTGTATGGACGAAACGGCGAAGCTCCCCTTCCGGTGATTGCAGCATCGACACCGAGCGATTGCTTCGACTCTGCATTCGAAGCATCGCGGATTGCTTTAAAATATATGACACCGGTCATGCTGTTGACGGACGGATATATCGCTAATGGTTCGGAACCGTGGCTCATCCCGGAAGTGGATGATCTTGCCGATATCTCCGTGAAGTTCAGGACAGATCCGAATAATTACTTGCCGTATCTGAGGGATGATGTAACGCTTTCCCGTGAATGGGCAATTCCCGGCACACCGGGACTTGAACACAGAATCGGCGGATTGGAAAAACAGGACCAAACGGGAAACATCAACTACGAACCGGAAAACCATGACAAGATGATAAAACTTCGAGCATCAAAAGTGGACCGAATCGCCAATGACATTCCCCTTGCTGAAGTTGAAGGAGACCCGAAAGGTGATGTTCTCGTGGTCGGCTGGGGAGGAACGTACGGCACATTGAAAACAGCCGTCGAAAAGAAACGGAAACAAGGGAAATCGGTTTCCCATTTGCATCTCCGCTACATCAATCCGATGCCGAAGAATGTCGGCGAAATTCTCGCCAATTTCAAAACCATCCTGGTTCCCGAAATCAATCTCGGTCAACTGATCAAATTGTTGAGGGATAAATTTCTTGTTCCGGCGGTCGGTCTCAATAAAGTTCAAGGTCTCCCGTTCAGGGCGATCGAAATAGAAGAAAAAATTGACGAGCTTTTAGGAGGAAAACAATAATGAGTACTGAAGTTAATGGTGTTGTCACAAAAGCTGCCGCTCCGGGAAAAAAATATACAGCAAAGGATTTCAGTTCGGATCAGGATGTCCGTTGGTGTCCGGGCTGCGGCGATTATTCCATCCTCGCCCAGGTCCAGCGCGTGATGCCTGAATTAAACATTCCGAGAGAAAAATTCGTTTTCGTTTCCGGCATCGGATGTTCGAGCCGGTTTCCTTATTACATGAACACGTACGGATTTCACGGAATACACGGCCGTGCGACCGCGATCGCCACGGGACTCAAAATTGCCCGTCCCGATCTGAGCGTCTGGATTGCGACAGGTGACGGTGACGGATTGTCCATCGGCGGCAATCACATGATTCATCTCCTCCGCCGAAACGTTGATGTGAACATTCTGATGTTTAACAATCAAATTTACGGATTAACAAAGGGTCAATATTCGCCCACCTCCGAAATGGGTAAGATTACAAAATCAACACCTTTCGGTTCCGTCGATATGCCGTTTAATCCTTCCTCCCTCGCCCTCGGTTCGGGAGGTACGTTTGTGGCTCGATCGCTCGACCGCGATCCGAAACACATGCAAATGATTATTAAACGTGCAGCAGAGCATAAAGGGACATCATTCGTTGAAATCTATCAAAACTGCAATGTCTTTAATGACGGTGCTTTTTTTGAATTCACAGAAAAGGAAACAAAACCGGATACCGTGGTATTTCTTGAACATGGCAAACCGCTTGTCTTCGGAAAAGAGAATGACAAAGGAATCAAACTGGACGGCTTCTCGCCCGTGGTTGTATCATTGAAGGACGGCATACACTCCGTAAACGATCTGCTTGTCCATAACGAGAAGGATTCGACACTAGCGTTTATCATGTCCAACATGACTTATAACCGTGATTTGCCGCGTCCCGTCGGTATTTTCCTCGCGATCGATCGCCCGCGGTATGAAGTGGAAATGGATGAACAAATCGATTCCGCCATCTCGAAACGGGGAAAAGGTTCTCTTGAAAAGTTATTAAACACCGGAGACACTTGGCTCATACAATAGTGCCTGGTGCACAGCGTTATGCAAAGCCCGATCGTTCGATCGGGCTTTGTTGTTTATATCGTTCCATGCTATTTTGACCAGCGGTCATTTTTTAGTATTTTACCGTATGAAAGAACAGATTCCCCTCCTTCTCGACATCGTTGCTTCCAAACAAAATTTCGTTATCACAACTCACGTCAATCCGGACGCAGATGCTATCGGTGCGGAAGTCGCTCTCGCCTTGTTTCTGAAGAAAAAGGGAAAGCACGTTACGATTATTAATCAAAGCGAAACGCCCGATAATCTAGCATTTTTAACCTCCTCGTTTCCGATCCAGTCCTACTCTGCGTCGATGGATCAAAAAATTCTCACGGCGGATTGTTTCATAGCTGTTGATGCAAATTCCCCCAAACGGTTCAGCGCGCTGTCGGAGGCCGTAGCAAAAAGCAGCGCATTGAAGATTTGCATTGACCACCATTTGGAACAGGAACCATTCGCCGATCATTACATTATTGATACTGATACACCCGCTACCTGTGAATTGTTGTACCGGATTTTCACCTTGATGGATCCTGAGTCAATCACAAAACCAATTGCAGAGGCATTATACGCCGGAATAATGACTGACACCGGATCGTTTAAATTCCCGAAAACCGATGCGGAAACACATTTGATCACCTCTGAACTCCTCAAACTGGGTGTTGATCCATATGCAGTTTATCAGGAAATCTATGAAAGCGGTGAGATTAACAAAATTCATCTGCTCGGCAAAGCATTGGAATGCATTGAAGTTCATCATGACGGACGGATTGCAGCGATGGTGCTGCCGCGGACAGTCTTCACCGAAACGAAAACCGTCGAATCCGATGTCAACAATCTGACGCAGTATGTTCTTTCCATCAAGGGAGTGCAGATCGGACTTGTATTTGTGGAACAAGCCGACGGCGTTAAAGTCAGTTTCCGGTCAAAGGGCGATCTGGCCGTCAACAAAGTCGCCAAAATATTCGGAGGGGGCGGACACCAAAACGCCTCCGGTGCGCGATTAAAAGGACTATCCTTATCTGATGCTGTCCGCACTGTCATTGATTCATCCAAAAAGATTTTACAATAGAGGAATATTAATATGAAATTTTCAGCTGTTCATGAACCCATTCATTCAATATCGGCCGATGTTCTCGCTCTTTTCATTTTTCAGGATAAAACGCTGTTCAAAAAGGAAACTAGAGAACTGACCCGGCTGTTCGGCGCTTCGATGCGAACTGCACTTTCCTCTAAAGATTTTTCGGGTAAGGAAGGCGAATCATTGCTGGTCTATACGGAAAACCGTAAAGCCGACAGAATTCTTATTATCGGACTGGGAGAATCAAAACTTTTTAGCAATGAAAAACTGCGCCGAGCCGCTGCCGCCGCCGCAAAAAAAGCAAAAGGGCTGAAAGTTAGATCTCTTGCCATGAACATTCCGGACACAGCGACGATTCTTGCCGAATCGATCGCCGAAGCGGCGCAGGCGATGACGGAAGGCGCATCATTGTCGCTCTATCGGTTTGATAAATATATTTCAAAAAAGGATGATCGAAAACCGCTGGCTGATATTCGGCTCATAACCTCAGCACAGTATGCCAAGTCCGTTTCAGCAGG